>NZ_JBHWIV010000019.1:0-37650 GCF_042731675.1 Kitasatospora sp. NPDC059827
GGCCGGCCGCTTCGTTGTTTTATCCCCCGCTGGGCGCCCGGGGGGCCGGGGGGGGGGGGGGGGGGGGCGCCCCCCCCCCCCACCCCCCGACCCGTTCCCCGAGACCCGTTCCCCGACGGCTCAGCGGCCCTTGCGCAGCGGGTTGATCACCCCGAACGCCCCGGTCAGCGTGGACGGGTCGACGAAGGAGCCGCCCGGCCCGTGGGTGCGGACGAAGTTGTCCACCAGCCCGGAGAACGACGGGTCCACCTTCGCCCGGTACGCCGCCAGCAGGTTCACCCGCTCCGGCGTGGACAGCTCCCGCTCGGCGCGCAGCTCGTGGCTGCGCGAGAGGTGGTACATGCCCTCGACGGTGTAGCCGGCGTCCAGCCAGCCCTGCCACAGCGCGTCCCGGTCCGCCTCCTGCCCGGCGAAGTGCTCCAGGGCGCGCGGCCGCGGCTCGGTCGGGGCCACCGGTACCGGCACCCCGGCGGTCGGCACCGGCTCGGCCCGCAGCTCGACCCGCCGCCCGCTCAGGTAGAGCACCGGAACGCCCTTGCGGACACAGAGGTTGAGCGCCTGCGCGGCCTGGTCGACGACCGCCTCGGCCTTGTCGTTGAGCGAGGTGTTGCACAGGATCGGCACCCCGGTCGCGGCCCGGAAGGCGTCCAGCGCCCGGTACAGCCGCGGGTTGGACGCCGCGGTGACGGTCTGGTGCCGGGCCGAGCCGTCCAGGTGGACGATCGCGGGCACCAGCTCCCGCACCTGCGGCCGGACCTGCACGGCCTCCAGCATGTACGGCGACTCGCGGTCGGAGGCGAACCAGTCGCCCGCGTGCTCGGCCATCACCATCGGCGCGACCGGCCGCCACCACTGGCGCCGCTTGTACGCGTTCAGCAGGTCCTTGACCTTCGGCGAGCGCGGGTCGCCGAGCAGGCTGCGGTGGCCCAGCGCGCGCGGACCGAGCTCGGCCCGGCCGTCCACCCAGGCGACCACGCCGTCCGAGACGTCGGCGACGAAGCGCTCGTCCTCGAAGTCCGTCACCGAGACGATCCACGGCGCGAACTCGGCCAGCGCCTCCTCGGTGTCCAGGACGTCCCGGCCGTAGTACGGGGAGGTGATCCGCAGCCCGGCGCCGTCGAGCGCGCCGGCCCCGTACAGGCCGAGCAGGCCCAGGCCGATGCCCTGGCCGGAGTCGTTGGCGCACGGCGGGGTGACCAGGCCGCGGAAGCCGAAGCGGTCCATCAGCAGGGTGTTGGTGGGGCAGTTGAGCGCGTAGCCGCCGGTGGTGGCCAGGTGGGTGTCCTCGGCGCGGATGCCGCCGACCTCCAGCAGCCGCTCCACGTTGCGGATCGCGACGCCCTCGCAGCAGCGCTGGATCACCTTCATCACGGCGCTGCGCAGGTGGTCCTCACGGCTGAGCGAGTCGTCCAGCTCCGCGTCGGCGAGCTGTTCCTCGGCCGCGTCCACCACCGAGCGCACCAGGTCGTGGGCGGCCTTCCAGGGCTGGGTCGCCGAGCCGCCGAAGAAGGTGACGCCGGCGATCGCGGCCTCGGCGTCGAACTCGATCGCGGCCGTCGAGGCGGAGGCGAGCGCCATCAGCGAGCCCGGCTCCAGCCCGAACACCGTCTCGGCCGCGGTGTACAGCGGCCCGGGGGACTCCACCGGCTCGAAGGTGATCCGGCCCCGCTTCACCACGCAGCCCGCGTACCAGTACGGGTTGGGGCGGCTCTCCTGGGCGTAGTCGGGCAGCGCGTCGATCGCCAGGCCGACGATCTGCCCCTCGCGGAACAGCGGGACGTCCCGCAGCACGCCGCTGAACAGGTGCGCCAGGCTGTGCAGCGGGAAGTCCTCCGCCCCGGCCGGCTTCGGCACCGGCTGCGCCTTGGGCAGGCCGGGCGTGCCCCAGGTGGCGGTGACGTCGTCGAGGGTCAGCCCCTCCTCGGCGAGCAGCGCCGACAGGAAGGCCGCCGAGCGGCCCTCGGTGTACAGCGGCCAGAAATGGTGCTTCTGCCCGCTGACCCGCTCCAGTTCCCAGACCCGGACGAGTTCGACGTCCGCCCCGTCCCGGCGCCACAGCGCGACGTTCTGGTCGTGCCGGACCGAGAAGACCGCACCCGGCCCCGGCGGCGTGAGATAGGCGGAAAGGAAATGCTCGGCCACGGTTACCTCTTTATCCTCGGTCTGCCAGGTTCTGTCAGGACGAGGTATTTCCGGCCCGTGCGCGAAGGGATGCCCCGGGATATCCGGTACCCCGCCCGGGCCGTTCGATGGGGAAGTCTCCGTGAGGTGGGTCAGGCCCGGGCGCCGGCCCCGGCGTCCTGCGCGGCGAAGAACTCGTCGGCGATCGCCCGGGTCCGCGGCAGCTCGGCGACCGGCTCGCCGATCACCCGCCCCGCCAGCTCCCCGGCCAGCCGGATCACGTCCTCCCGCAGCTCGGCCTCGGCCAGCACCCGGTCCGCCGCCAGCTGCACCTGCGCCTCGGCCAGCATCCCGTCCCGCAGCGCCTGCCCCTCGGCCCGCAGCCGCGCGATCAGCGCCGCCCCCTCCTCGGTGGCGGTCTGCCGGATCGCCGCCGCCTCGTGCCGCGCGGCGAGGAGTTCCGCCTGGAACTCCTCGTACACCCGCAGGGCCTCCGCCCGCGCCTCCTCGGCCCGCTCGACACCCCCCTCGGTGGCGTCCCGCCGCTCCCCCAGCACCTTCTCGATCCGCGGCAGCAGCACCGCCCCGAGGATCCCGAAGATCAGGAAGAAGCAGACGAGTCCGATCACCAACTGCGCTACATCAGGCTTCAAAGGTCCCATGGCAGCAGAATAGTTGAGCTCATGTCACGCATACCTGCCGGGGTGGCGGAGAGCGGCCCGGGGTCCGTCAGGCGTGGCAGGCCGGCAGTCCGCCGCAGTACTCCACCATTTCGGCGAAGAGCGCGCCCATGTCCACGGCGCTCTCCGAGCCGGGATCGGCGTCCTCCAGGTAGGCGCGGTGCAGGTTCGGCAGCAGGCGCTCCGCGTCGAGCAGCGCCGCGAACGGCCCGGGGCCGTGCGCGGCGGCCGTCTCGCGCGGCGAGCGGCCGGCCCGGCGGCCCGCGGCCGCGAGGTCCCGCACGTAGTGCAGGTAGTCCTCGGTGGCGTCCAGGAGTTCGGGGCCGCCGACCGGCCCGTGCCCGGGCACGACGGTCGTCGCGCCGAGCGCCCGCAGCTCCTCGACGGCCCGCAGCGAGCCGGCCAGCGAGCCCATCGGGAAGAACGGGGTGACGCCCGCCATCACCAGGTCCCCGGTGTGCAGCACCCCGTGGTCAGGCAGCCAGACGGCGGTGTCCCCGGTGGTGTGCGCCGTCCCGAAGTGCAGCAGCTCGATCCGTACGTCCCCGCGGTGCAGTGCGGTGCGGCCGGCGAAGGTGAGGTCGGCGGCCCGCACGGTGAGGTCGCCCCAGGAGACGCCGGGCCACAGCGTGGTCAGGTGCAGTCCGGCGGCGAGCGCCTCCCGCCGGGCGTTCTCGTGCGAGACGACCGCGGCCTCCGGGAACAGCGCGTTGCCGAAGCTGTGGTCGCCGTGCGAGTGGGTGTTGACGAGCAGCCCCGGCGGCGTCGCGCAGACCCCCAGCACGGCCGCGCGCAGGGCCCGGGCGCGGGCCTCGGTGGCCGCGGTGTCGATCAGGACCGCGCCGTCCCCCGTCGCGACCAGCCCGGCGTTGTTCAGGCACCAGCCGCCGTCGGGCTGCACATACGCGAAGACGCCCGCGGCGACTTCCTCCAGCGTGGGGTCCTGGGCGGGCATGACGGGCTCCCGGGGTGGTCGGACGGATGTCGGGGGCGTGCGACAGGCGCAGGCCCGGCCAAGCTCCCAGCCCCCGCTAGAGCCGGGCTCGACGACCGCCACAGCGGCCGGACCGGCACCTTCGGCCTGACCAGGCGTCAAGGCCGCTTCGAGTGCCGCTTGAGGCCCCGCTCGCACGCTGTTGGCGTTCCAGGGCCCCCGGGTCCGAAGACGGGCCCCAGGGCCCGTTCCCGTGCGGAAGGAGGACCGTCCGTGGTCCGCAGCAATCGAGGCCGTGAAGGAGCAGGACGATGACCCGAAGGGTGGTGATCACCGGCATGGGGGTGCGGGCACCGGGCGGCACCGGGACCAAGGAGTTCTGGAGCCTGCTGTCCGAGGGCCGTACCGCGACCCGCCGCATCTCCTTCTTCGACCCGGCCCCGTTCCGCTCGCGGATCGCCGGCGAGGTCGACTTCGACCCCCGGCTGGAGGGCCTGGGGGCGCGCGAGCTGCGCCGGATGGACCGGGCGACCCAGTTCGCCGTCGCCTGCACCCGCGAGGCCGTCGCCGACAGCGGACTGGACTTCGCCTCGCTCGACCCGCACCGGATCGGCGTGAGCCTCGGCAGCGCGGTGGCCGCCGCGACCAGCCTGGAGCGCGAGTACCTGGTGCTGTCCGGCGCCGGCCGGGACTGGCAGGTGAACCACGACTACCTGTCCCCGCACATGTTCGACTACTTCAGCCCCGGCGCGATGCCGGCCGAGATCGCCTGGGAGGTCGGCGCCGAGGGGCCGGTCACCCTGGTCTCGGACGGCTGCACCTCCGGTCTGGACTCGGTCGGCTACGGCGTCCAGCTGATCCGCGAGGGCTCCGCCGACGTGGTGCTCGCGGGCGCCGCCGACACCCCGGTGTCGCCGATCGTGGTGGCCTGCTTCGACGCGATCAAGGCCACCACGCCCCGCAACGACGACCCCGAGCACGCCTCCCGCCCGTTCGACGACTCCCGCAACGGCTTCGTGCTGGCCGAGGGCTCCGCGATGTTCGTGCTGGAGTCGCTGGAGTCGGCCCTGGCCCGCGGCGCGCACATCCACGCCGAGGTCGGCGGCTACGCGACCCGCTGCAACGCGTACCACATGACGGGTTTGAAGAAGGACGGCCGCGAGATGGCCGAGGCCATCCGGCTCGCCCTCGACGAGGCCCGGCTCGACCCGACCGGCGTGCACTACGTCAACGCGCACGGCTCGGGCACCAAGCAGAACGACCGGCACGAGACCGCGGCGTTCAAGCGCAGCCTCGGAGCGCACGCCTACGAGGTGCCGGTGAGCTCGATCAAGTCCATGATCGGGCACTCGCTCGGGGCGATCGGCGCGATCGAGATCGCCGCCTCCGTCCTGGCGATCGAGCACAACGTCGTCCCGCCGACCGCGAACCTGCACACCCCGGACCCGGAGTGCGACCTGGACTACGTCCCGCTGACGGCACGCGAGCTGCGGGTGGACAACGTCCTCACCGTGGGCAGCGGCTTCGGCGGCTTCCAGAGCGCGATGGTCCTGCGACGTCTGGAGTCCGCCGCGTGAGCACCCCCGCCACCGTCTCCACCCCCGCCACCACCGCCACCGCCGCCACCACCGCCACCGCCGCCACCGCCACCGCCGCCCCCGTCGTCACCGGCCTCGCCGTGCTGGCCCCCAACGGCTTCGGCACCGAGGCCTTCTGGGCCGCCACGCTGGCCGGCCGGCACGGCATCGGCGAACTCACCCGGCTGGACACCACCGGCCTGCGGACCCGGCTGGCCGGCGAGATCCGCGACTTCGACGCGACGGCCCTGCTGCCGGGCCGGCTGCTCCCGCAGACCGACGTGTCCTCCCGCTACGCCCTGGTCGCCGCCGAACAGGCCCTGGCGGACGCGGAGTTGGATCCGGACAGCCTGTCCGACTACGCGCAGGGCGTCTGCACCTCGACCGCCCAGGGCGGCTTCGAGTTCACCCACCGCGAGTTCCGGAAACTGTGGAAGCAGGGACCGGAGTTCGTCAGCGTCTACGAGTCCTTCGCCTGGTTCTACGCCGTGAACACCGGCCAGATCTCCATCCGCCACAAGATGCGCGGCCCCTCGGCGGCGCTGGTCGGCGAGCAGGCGGGCGGGCTGGACGCCCTCGGCCACGCCCGGCGCGGCATCCGCCAGGGCACCGCGCTGATGCTCAGCGGCGGCGTGGACTCCGCGTTCGACCCGTGGGGCTGGGCCGCCCAGCTGTCGGGCGGCCGGACCAGCCCGGTGTCGGACCCGACCCGCGCGTTCCTGCCCTTCGACCGGGACGCCTCCGGGCACCTGCCCGGTGAGGGCGGCGCGATGCTCGTCATCGAGGACGCCGGTTCGGCCGCCCGGCGCGGCGCGCCGCGGGTCCTCGGCGAACTCGCCGGGTACGCGGCGACCTTCGACCCCCGGCCCGGCTCCGGCCGACCGCCGGGGCTGCGGCGCGCGGCCGAACTGGCCATCGCCGACGCCGGGTTGCTCCCCTCCGACATCGACGTCGTGTTCGCCGACGCGGCCGGCAGCCCGGCGGCCGACCGGGCCGAGGCGGAGGCGATCACCGCGGTCTTCGGCCCGCACGGCGTGCCCGTCACCGCCCCCAAGTCGCTGTTCGGGCGGCTCGCGGCGGGCGGCGGACCGGTGGACACCGCGCTCGCCCTGCTGTCGATCCGCGACGGCGTCGTCCCGGCGACCGCCCACACCACCCACGTGCCGCAGGAGTACGGCCTGGACCTGGTGCGCGGCGAGGCCCGCCCGCTGCGGGTGCGCGCCGCCCTGGTGCTGGCCCGGGGCCACCGCGGCTTCAACGCGGCCCTGGTCGTCACCGCCCCCGGCCGCTGAACGGCGCCCGCACCACCCCCGACCACACCTCCGAGGAGAGACCCATGACCACTCCCATGACCGTCACCGACCTGCGCCGCATCCTGGTGGCCTGCGCGGGCGAGGGCGACGGCCCGGTCCTCGACGAGAACACCCTGGACACCCCGTTCGAGGACCTCGGCTACGACTCGCTGGCCCTGATGGAGACCGCCTCCCGGATCGAGCGGGAGCTCGGCGTCACCTTCCCGGGCGACGCGTTCGCCGACGCCGACACCCCGGCCGCGCTGCTCGCCGTGGTCAACGGCGCCCGCCCGGCCGTCCGCTGACCACCACCCGGCGAGCCGAGGAGAGCACCGTGCAGGAAGTCCCGTCCGGGAACGGACGCGAAGCGAACCACCGGATCCGCACCACCGAGCACCGGCGCACCGTCGCCGCACCGCCGGCCGCCCTGTACGAGCTGGTCGCGGACGTCACCCGGTGGCCGGCCGTGTTCGGCCCGACCGTGCACGTCCAGCACCTGGAGCACACCGGAGACCGGGAGCGGTTCCGGATCTGGGCCGTGCTCAACGGCGCGGTGAGCAACTGGACCTCCCGGCGGGTGCTGGACCCGGTCACCCGCCGGATCGACTTCCGCCAGGAGGTCAGCCGGGCGCCGGTGGCCTCGATGGGCGGCAGCTGGGAGTTCCTGGAACTCCCCGGCGGGCACACCGAGGTGGTGCTCCGGCACGCGTTCACCGCGGTGGACGACGACCCGGAGCAGGCCGAGTGGATCACCCGGGCCGTGGACCGCAACAGCCCGTCCGAACTCGGCGCGCTGGCCCGGGTCGCCGAGCTCGGGCACCCGGTGGACGAGGTGGTGTTCAGCTTCACCGACGAGGTCGCGCTGACCGTCGGGGCGGCCGAGGCCTTCGCGTTCGTCGACCGGGCCGACCGCTGGGCCGAGCTCCTCCCGCACGTCGACGAGGTGGCCCTGGAGGAGCCCGAACCCGGCGTCCAGCGGCTGGAGATGGTCACCCGCACCGCCGACGGCGCCACCCACCGCACCGCGTCCTGGCGGGTCCGCCAGGAGCCGGAGTGGATCGCCTACAAGCAGTCCACCCCGCCGGCCCTGCTGCTCGGCCACAGCGGGCTGTGGACCTTCGGCACCGACGCCCAGGGCCGCCCGGTCGCCACGGCCCGGCACACCGTCGCGGTCGACCCGGCGGCCGTCCCGGCGGTGCTCGGCCCGGGCAGCACGCTCGCGGACGCCCGGGCCCACCTGCGCGAGGCCCTCGGCGGCAACAGCCTGCGCACCCTGTCCTTCGCGGCCGGTGCGACGAACGAGGCCCGCTGACGCCCCACCACCCGGCGGTGCCCGGGGCAGTCCCGACCGGGGACTGCCCCGGGCACCGCCGCACCCTCAGGAAGGAACACCCCATGTCACCGTCGCACAGACGCACCCAGCGCACCTGGCTGACCGCCGCGGGGATCGCCGCGGGGATCTGCGGACTGCTCGGCACCGTCGCCGTGCTGCCGGCCGCCTCGGGCGCCGAGGCCGTCCAGGTGTGCCGGGCCACCCTCGACGGCGAGACCACCGACACCGTCGGCTCCGCCGAGGCCGACTCCGCGCTCGACACCGCCGGCGCCTACGCGGGCCCGTGCGCCGAGTACGGCCCGGCCGTCAAGGTCGGCAACGGGAGGATGCGCACCTACGCGCAGTTCTCCAAGGGCCGGCCGACCACCCTCGGCTTCGTCTTCGACCGCACCGCGCTCACCGGGCTGCCCGAGCCGCACACCACGGACCGCAAGGACTGCTACGACGTCAACGGGGACGGCCGGATCGACCCCGCGACCGAGTGCATCCACCACCAGAGCTACCCGTTCGACCTGCCCGGCACGTACACCAAGAAGTCCGGGCCGTTCACCTGGGCGCTGGTCAACTGGAACGCCGAGGGCCACGACCCGCAGGGCGTCTACACCGCCCCGCACTTCGACTTCCACTTCTACCTCCAGAGCCGCAAGGACCGGGACGCCATCCGGGTCGGCCCCTGCGCCGGCCCCGGCCTGACCAACTGCGACGACTTCGCCACCGCGCGCAAGCCCGTGCCCGCGAAGTACACCGCCCCGGACTACGCCGACTTCGGCGCGGTCGTCGCCAAGATGGGCAACCACCTGATCGACGGCACCGGCCCGGAGTTCCACGGCCAGCCGTTCACCAAGGCGTTCCTGTACGGGAACTACGACGGCGGGATCACCTTCTACGAGCCGATGATCACCTACCAGTGGCTCATCGACCTCAAGCCCGGCGACAAGGTCTGCACCCCGGTCAAGACGCCGGCGGCCTTCCAGCAGGCGGGCGACTACCCGACCAGCTACTGCGCCGAGTACCGGCGCAACGGCAAGGAGATGACGGTCTCGCTGAACGACTTCGTCACCCGCCGGGCGGGCTGACCCCCGACCCGCACCGAACGGTGCCGCACGACGACGAACCGCCCGGGCCGCAGCAGGCCCGGGCGGTTCGTCGTCGTGTCGGCGGCACGTACGGCGGTGCGTACGGCGGTCCGTCCGGCGGTCAGGACAGCTGGTCGTACGAGATGCTCCGCGACCGCAGCCGGATGCCCTGCTCCGTCACCGCGACCACGTCGTGCACCACGCAGCTCGGCCAGACCTCCGGCCGCTCCTGCGGCCGCACCCGGACGATCAGCGCGTACACCGTCGAACGGAGGTCGCCGTTCTCCAGCGGCTCCAGCACGATCTGGTTGAAGTAGTGCCGCCGCTGCACCGGGTCGTCGCGGAAGCGCTCGTGGAACGCCTCCAGCTCCTTCTCCACCCCGGCCGGCCCGACCGCGGGCTCGGTGCCGGGGGTGTGCTGGAAGGTGCCGTCCGCGGTGAAGGTCGCCGCGTACTCGGCGAACCGGCCGCCGTCCAGCGCCTGCATCTGACGGGCGTAGAACTGCTGCACCTCGGCGTACAGTTCGGCGCCGACGCCCTCGCGTACCGGACTCATCCGGTCCTCCTCATCGTCTCGACGGTCCCGGCCGGACCGGCCGGGGTCACCAGGGCACCGACTCGGTGGGCGAGCCGGCCATGCTGCCGTAGAACCCCCCGGTGGGCCCGTCCGGCCCGGTCAGCGCCAGCCACACCGGTACGTCGGCGCCCTCCTCGGGGCCGCGGGTGCCCCGGCTGAACGGCGAATCCGCGTTCAGGTCGGTGGCCACCAGGCCGGGGTTGGCCGCGTTCACCCGCACCCCGGCCGCGCGCAGCGCGTTGGCGTACACGACCGTGACGGCGTTCAGCGCGGCCTTCGACGAGCTGTACGGCAGCAGCCCGCGCGTGGAGATCGGGTTCTCCGGGTCGGTCAGCAGCGTCAGCGAGCCCAGCGGGCTCGACAGGTTGACGACCCGTCCGTTCGGCGAGCGCTCCAGCAGCGGCAGGCATGCCTGGGTGACGGCGACGTTCCCGAAGACGTTGACCTCGAAGGCCTCGCGCATCTGCGCCGCACCGATCCCGGTCGTCGGGACCCCCCACTCCACCACGATCCCGGCGTTGTTGACGAGCACGTCGAGCCGGTCCGCGTCGGCCCCGATCCGCTCGGCCGCCGCCTCCACCTGCGCCTGGTCGGTCACGTCCAGCCGGACGAACCGCGCGTCGAGGCCCTGGGCGAGGAGTTCGGCCTCCGCCGCCCGGCCGCGCTCCTGGTCCCGGGCGCCCAGGTACACCGTCATGCCCTCCCGGGCGAGCCGACGGGCGATCTCCTTGCCGATCCCCTTGTTGGCCCCGGTGACGAGGGCCACCTCGCCCCGGTGCGCCGCACTGCTGCCCATGCCGTGTTTCCCGTTCGTCCGGTGCCGATCAGTAATTGCCCAGCCCACCACAGACGTTGAGCGCCTGGGCGGTCGTCGCGCCGGCTCCGTCGCCGACCAGGTACTCCACCATCGCAGCGACCTCCTCGGAGGTGACGTAGCGCCGGATCGGTACCCGCGCGGTGATCCGCTCGAACACCTCCTCGGTCGGCACCTGCCAGATGTCCGCGTAGTGCTCGCGCACCCGCTCCGCCATCGGCGTCTCGACGAACCCGGGGCAGACCGCGTTCACGGTGATGCCGGTGGCGGCCAGCTCCAGGCCGAGCGCCTTGGTGAAGCCCACCACGCCGTGCTTGGAGGCCGAGTACGGGGCGCCGTGGACGACGCCCTGCTTGCCGCCGGTGGAGGCGATGTTGACGATGCGCCCCCAGTCCTTGCCCCGCAGGCCGCCGAGGGTGAGCACCGCCTTGGTCATCAGGAAGACGCTGTTCAGATTGGTGTTGATGACGTCGTACCAGAGCTCGTCCGGGATCTCGGCGGTGACCCCGCCGCCCGACCGCCCGGCGTTGTTGACCAGCACGTCGACGGTGCCGAAGCGGTCGACCGCGGCCCGGACGAAGGACTGCACCTGCTCGGGCGAGGTGACGTCGCAGGGACTGCCGTCCACGTCGTAACCCTTGTCCCGCAGGGTCTTCACCGTCTCCGCGAGCGCGTCCTCGCGCCGCCCGCACAGGTAGACCCGGTGGTTCAGGGCGCCGAGCCGCTCGGCGATGGTCAGCCCCATGCCGCTGGTGGCTCCGGTGACGATCGACACCGGTCGGTCGGTTCGTGCCATGTGTCGGCTCCCTCTCTCTCCGCTCGCTCCGGCCGGCCGGCCGGCGACTCGCAACGTGGAGACGGTCGCGCGCGCCGCTCGAACCTGGGTCGGACGGGCCTGGAGCGGAACGCCGCGAACCGGCCACCGCCACCGGACTGCTCCTCCGGCTAGCGGGACCTCCCCGAAGGAGCAGTGCGCGACGCCCGTCTCCCGGCTAGCGTGCGGTCATGGCACCCCTTCGGACGGACGACCCGCGACTGATCCTCGACATGGCCAAGGCCCTGCTGCGCGCGCCGCTCAGGGACGTGCTCCCCACCTTCTCCCGGACCATCGCCGACCTGGTCCCGCACCGGGCCCTGGCCATGCTGACCGCCGACTGCCCGAAGTCCGCCGCCTGGACGGCCGGCGACCCGGCACTCACCGAGCAGGTGACCACCGCCGAGATGGCCACGCTCTCCACCCACGTGGAGATCGGCTCGCCCTGGTCCGGCCGGGCCGTACTGGCCGGCGCGGCGCGCCCGGTGTTCGCCGTGGCCTGCGCCCCCGACGGATCGGCCGGGGCGCTGCTCGCCGTCGTCCCGGTGGACGACCGGGCCCCCGAGCCCGCCGTGGTGGACCTGGTCGACCGGCTCTGGGAGCTGGCCACCGCCCGGGTCGTCGACCTGCTGCCCGAAGCCGTCCCGGTCGACCTGTCCGGTGCCTGGCGGGCCGGCAGCGAGCGCCTGCGCATCACCAGCGAGCTCGCCGAGACCCACGCCGCCACCCTCACCGGCCTGCTCGGCGTGCTCCGCTCCCGCAGCCTGGACGACGCCACCGCCCGGCGCACCGCCGTCGACCTGGCCGTCGCCTCGCTCATCGAGCTGCGCGGCTCGCACAGCGACGAGCAGCTGCCCGACGAGGAGACCCTCGAGGACGCCTTCGGCCGGCTCACCGCCATGCTCGGCGCGCTCTCCCGCTACAGCGGACTGACCCTGGAGTACGCCCCGCCCACCCCGCCGGAGCGCCTGATCCCGTCGAACGTGGCCCGCACGCTCCGGGCCGCGGTGCGCGGCATCGTGCTGACCACCATGGAGCAGGGCGGGGTCACCCGGGTCCGGGTCGGCTGGGAGGCGGGCGGGGCCGAGCTGCGCGCGACCGTCCGCGACGACGGCCCCGGCCGGCTGGCGCCCGAGGCGCTGGCCGTGCACCGGCTCAAGGACCGGATCGCCGCCATGGGCGGTGAGTTGGAGGTGGACTCCGTCCCGCAGTGGGGCACCTCCGTGACGATGCGGCTGCCGCTCACCGTGCCCGACCGCGACCGGCCCCGCGAGGACCCGCTGACCGGGCTCAACCCGCGCGAACTGGAGGTGCTGCAGCACCTGGTGCAGGGGCACCGGAACCGGGTGATCGCCAACCAGCTCGGCATCAGCGAGCACACCGTCAAGTTCCACGTGGCCCGGATCCTCAAGAAGCTCAACGCCGACTCGCGCGGGGAGGCCGCCGCCCTCGCCATCGCGGCCGGCTTCCCCCCGGCGCTGTCGCTGGTGAACTGACGCCGAGGGGGCGGGTCCGCTCCGGACCCGCCCCTGCGCCCACGGCGGCTGCTCGGACCGTCACATGCTCAGACGGTCAGCACGAGCTTCCCCGTCGTGGAGCCGGCCTCGATCAGCCGGTGCGCCCGCGCGGCCTCGGCCAGCGGGAACACCCCGTCGACGTGCACCCGCAGCCGGCCCTCCTCGGCCAGCGCGGCGAGGGCGCCCAGCCCGACGTGGTCGGGTTCGGCGGTCACCGCGCTGAACTCCAGCCCGCGCCCGGCCGCTCCGGCCGGCAGCGCCGCGTCGTGCAGCTCCACCACGGTGACCAGCCGGCCGCCCGGGCGCAGCACGTCCAGTGAGCGGACGGCGGTGTCCCCGCCCACGGTGTCGAGCACCACGTCGGCGTCCTTCACCTCGGTGGTGAAGTCCGTCGCGCGGTAGTCGACGACCTGGTCGGCGCCGAGCCCGGCCACGAACGCCTGCTTGGCCGCGCTCGCCGTGGCGATCACCTCCGCGCCGCGGGCCTTGGCGATCTGGACGGCCAGGTGGCCGACGCCACCGCCGCCCCCGTGCACCAGGACCCGGTCCCCGCGGCCCACCCCGGCCGCGTCCACCAGCGCCTGCCAGGCGGTGAGGCCGGCGAGCGACAGCCCGGCCGCCTGCTCGTGGTCGAGCGCCGCCGGCTTGCGCACCAACTGCCGCGCCGGGGCGGCGACGTACTCCGCGTAGCAGCCGGCCTCGCGCGGTATCAGCGGCATGCCGCACACCTCGTCGCCGACCGCGAACCGCGTCACCCCGGGGCTGACCGCCTCGACCACGCCGGAGACGTCCCAGCCGAGGACGAACGGCGGCTCGCCGAGGAACGGCACGCCGCCGGAGCGGACCAGGGCGTCGATCGGGTTCACCCCGGCCGCCCGGACCCGCACCAGCACCTCGTTCACCCGCAGCCGCGGCCGCGCCAGCTCCGTCGGCTCCAGCACCTCGGGCCCGCCGAAGCGGCGTTGCGTGACCGCGCGCATGGCCGCTGACGTCACGGGGCGTCCGCGATCAGCTCGTCCAGGTCGGCCCCGGCGGGCACGGCCTGCGCGACGTCCCAGTGCTCGGCCAGCCGGCCGTCCGCGATCCGCCACAGGTCGGCGGTGATCACCGGCGGTGCTCCGGGGGCGACCCGCACGACGTTGTGCGTCCAGACCTGGTCGCCCTCGGCGATGATGCGCACGATCGTCAGCGAGAACTGCGGGAACGGGATGCCCGCCTGCTCCCGGAAGGTCTCGACGGTGCGGTCCCGGCCGACGCCGACGCCGTGGTGGTGGTTGACGAAGTCCTCGGCGAGCAGCTCCCGCGCCCGGTCCCAGTCCTTGTCGTTGTAGAAGGCGTCGATGAACCCGGTGACGAGCTCCTTGTTGGCCTTCAGATCGGCGTCGGCCGTCGGGCCGGCGGCTCCCTCGGTGCTCATGTGCTTCCCCTCCCCGGTCCCCAGGACCCGGTCACTTGATTCCGACGACGATCGAGTCCGGACCGACCAGGTGCTCGGTCCAGGTCCGGGAGAACCCGGCCTCGGTCATCCACGCGGTGCACTCGGCGGCGGTGTAGCCGAAGCCGCCCTCGGTGACCGCCAGCATGGTCAGGCTCATCAGCAGGGCGAACGCGTTCTGCGACCGGTCGTCGTCGATCAGCGAGTCGTAGACGACCACCGCGCCGCCCTCCGGAAGAGCTTCCCACGCCTTCCGCAGCAGGACCTTCTTCTTCTCCAGATCCCAGTTGTGCAGGATGTGGCCGAAGGTGATGACGTCGGCCTTCGGGAAGGGGTCGGCGAAGAAGTCCCCGCCGGTGAAGGCCAGTCGGTCGCCCAGCCCGTGCTCCGCCGCGTACTCCTCGAAGACCGGGCGGGACTGCGGCAGGTCGAAGCCGGTGCCGGTGAGGTGCGGGTTGGCCTTGAGCACCTGGACGGCGAGGTCGCCCTGGGCGGTGCCCATGTCGGCGAGCACCTGGTAGTCCGACCAGTTCACCTGGGTGGCGATCCGGGTGTTCGCGACGTGGCTGATGCCGGTCATCGACGCCAGGAACTGCTTGAGCCGCACCGGGTCCGCGTAGAGGGCGTCGTAGGTGTCCAGCTCGCTGTCGCGCGACTCGTCGTGCGGCTTGCCGGTGCGCAGCGAGTCGGTCAGGTTGTTCCAGATGCCGAACAGCCGGCCGTTGGCCATCTCCAGCAGGCTGCCGTGGTGCAGGTACTCCGGCTTCGCGCGGTCCAGGAAGGCGTCGGTGTCCGGGGTGTTGCGGTAGACGCCGTCCTCGCGCAGGAGGAGGCCCAGCGCCACCAGGGTGTCCAGGAAGTCCCGGGTGCCGCGCGGGTGCAGGCCCAGCCGGGCGCCCAGCGTGTCGCCGTCGGCGGGGGCCTTGGCCAGTTCGGTGAAGACCCCGAGCTCGACGGCGCTCAGCAGGGTCTTCGACGACTCGAAGCCCAGGCCGATCTGCAGGATGCGCTCGGGGGAGGGGGTGGTGGTCACGGCTGCTCCTCGATGGTCCGGGTGGTCCGGGTGGTCCGGTGGTTCAGGGGGTGTGCGGTCCGGCGGCGTTCAGCGGGTCTGCGCGAACAGCCGGGCGGCGGGCTCGAACTGGAGCGCCTGGTGGGTCGCGATGGCGTTGACGTCCCGCCACAGCCGCTGGAGCGGCCCGTCGGCGACCTGGCCGCTGGTGCCGGCCGCGCGGTAGAGCCGGTTGACGGCGGTGACGAGGGTGTCCACGACGAAGGCGCTGTCCCGGACGTTGCGGGCGGTCTCGGCCGGGGTCGGTGCCCGGTCCGCGTCGGCGAGTTCGGCGACCCGGCCGAGCAGCAGCCCGGCCGCGTCGATCTCGGCGGCGGAGCGGGCCAGCAGCATGTCGTAGCTCGCCTGGTTGCCGGCCGCGCCGGGGATGCCCGGTACGGCGGCGGCCCGGCTGCGGCCGCCGAGCGCCTCGGTCACCAGGGCGAGGGTGCCGCGGGCGGCGCCGAGTGCGGGCGCCACGAAGGTGAGGCCGTTCACGGCCGGCAGCGGTGCCAGCCCGGCCACCGGGGGCACCGCCGCCGGGTCGGCGGGGCGGCCGGCGAAGGCGGCGGCCCGGTCGGCGATCCGGGCCGCCGGCACGAACACGTCCTCCAGCACCGCGGTGTTGCTCCCGGTGCCCCGCATGCCGACGCTCGACCAGGTGTCCTCGACGCGGCACTGCGAGCGCGGCACGACGGCCAGCAGCAGTTGCTGTCCGCCGTCGGCCGCCGGCACCTTCGCGCAGACGATGACCCAGTCCGCGTGGTCGATGCCGCTCATGTAGGGCCAGCGACCGGTCACCCGCAGGCCGTCGCCCTCCGGGACGGCCTCGCCGAACGGGATGACGGAGGCGATCACCGCCGCGTCCGGCCCGTCGGCCCAGACCTGCGCCTGCCCCTTCTCCGGGAAGAACGACAGGAAGCGCGGGGACCCGGCGAACAGCGAGGCGCACCAGGCCGTCGCCGGGCAGGCCGCGCCGATCTCCGGCACGGTGACCAGGAGTTCGCCGAAGCCGCCGGCCAGGCCGCCGAACCGCACCGGCGTGAAGTGCCGCATGAAGCCGGCCTCGGCGATCGCCTTCACGGCGTCGGGGCCGATCCGGCGGGCCCGGTCCGTCTCCTCGGCCAGCTCGCCGGCCTGCCGGGCGATCGAGCGGGCGGCGGCGAGCCGCCGCTCCGGGGTGTCCTGCATGGCGTTCCCTTCCCTCGCGGTCAGTGGTGGTTCGGCGGGATCCGGTGCGGTCGGATCCGGTGCGGTCGGACCGGGTGCGGCGGTCACCGCGGCTCGTAGTCGGCCGGGTCGACCGCCCGGGTGCGCGCCCAGTACTCCTGGGCGGAGAAGGGCCAGTTGACGGCGGAGCGGCCGCCCTCGTTGTACCAACCGGCCACTCCGGTCCAGCCCCAGGAGCGCTCGGCGTTCGCGCCGTCGACCCACGCGTTGTACCCGTCGTGGACGTCGGCCCGGACGGTGAGGGCGTCGCGCCCGCTCGCCAGCAGCAGCCGGATCGCGTCGAGCACGTACCCGACGGCGCACTCGGAGAAGTAGACGATGCTCCCGCCCTGGCCGACCAGGTTGGTGTTCGGCCCGTACAGGCAGAACAGGTTGGGGAACTCCGGCACGGTGATGCCGAGGTAGGCCCGCGCTCCGCCCCGCCAGGCCTCCCGCAGGTCCAGTCCGCCGCGGCCGGTGATCCGCATCGGCGCCAGGAAGTCGGAGGCCTCGAAGCCGGTGGCGTACACGATGACGTCGACGTCCAGCCGCTCCCCGCCCGCGACGAGTCCGCTCGCGGTGACCCGCTCCAGCGGCGCCGTCACCAGCCGGACGTCGTCCCGCCGCAGCGCGGCCAGCCAGCGCCCGTCGTCGCGGAGCACCCGCTTGGCGCCCACCGGGTAGTTCGGGACGACCAGTTCGCGCAGTTCGGGCGCGTCGGCCAGCTGGGCCTCCATCGAGGCCAGCAGCGCCGCCCGGAGCTGCTCGTTGCGGGCGGACACGGCCCGCTCGGTGGGCGGGTGGTCGTGGTCGACGATCCAGCCCTCCAGGATGCCGTGCAGCCCCGGCGCGAACAGCCAGAACCGGTACCACTGCGCGTAGTACGGCAGGTGCGCGAAGAGCCAGGACGCCCCGGCGGGCATCGGCTCCCGGTAGTGCGGGGTGGGGCGCATCCAGGGGGCGTTGCGCTGGAACACCAGCACCTCGGCGGCGGTTCCGGCGAGTTCCGGTACCAGCTGGTAGGCGCTGGCCCCGGTGCCGACCACCGCCACCCGCTTGCCGGCCAGGTCCACCGAGTGGTCCCAGGCGGCCGAGTGGAAGGCCGGCCCGGCGAACGACTCCCGCCCGGGCAGGTCGGGCAGCCGCGGCCGGTTCAGCTGGCCGACGGCGCTCACCACCGCGTGGTGGCGCTCGACGGCGGTGCCGTCCGGCCCCGCGACGGTGACGTACCAGCGCGACTCCTCGTCCGCCCAGCGCAGTTCGGTCACCTCGGTGCCGAAGCGGATGTGCTCGGCGACCCCGGAGGTCTTCGCGAAGTCCCGCAGGTACTCCAGCACGGTGTCCTGGCGGCAGAAGTGGTCCGGCCAGTCGTGCCTGGGCGCGAACGAGTAGTTGTAGAGGTGGCTGGCCACGTCGGTGCGGCAGCCCGGGTAGGTGTTCTCGAACCAGGTGCCGCCGAGGTCCGCGTTCTTCTCGTAGATCACGTACGGGATCCCGGCCTGCGCCAGCCGGTGGCCGGCGAGCAGGCCGCTGAACCCGGCGCCGACCACGACCACCCGGAAGTCGGTGCCGGGGCGCAGCCCGTCCGCCGTCCAGCGGGGTGCCTTGGGGTCGGGCCCGTGGCCGGGCAGCACGAGTTCCTCGGCGAGCAGCGGCACCAGCTCCTCGGTGTCGCGCTCCATCGCCCAGGAGGTGATCGCCCGCAGCAGCTCGGGGCCGGGCGGGGCGGGCGGGCCGGGCACGGCGCCCGCCGCGCCGTCGCCGTCCCGCAGCCGGGCGAGGGCCGCCAGGGCGCTCTCCCGGGCCTCGGCCGCGCGTTCGGGGCTCAGTCCGCCCTGGGGGGCGAACAGCCAGCCGGGTGCGCGCAGGTCGTCGCGCAGCAGGGAGAGGTCGCCGGTGAGGTGCGCGACGGTCATCAGCAGCGCCGGTACGTCGGCGTCCGCCAGGTGCCGGCGCAGGGTCGCGTCGTCGGCGGTGATCGGTCGGGCGGTGTCCGCCATGGCAGCTGCCTCCGGTCTCAGGACGTCGGGGCCAGCGCGGCGAACCTGCGGTCGACGTAGACCACCGGCGCGCCCGCGGCGGCGAGCGTCTGGCCGACCACCTCGCCGACCAGGATGGTGTGGTCGCCGCCGTCGTGCCGGCTGTGCACGGTGCACTCCAGGGTGGCGAGCGCGTCCGCGACCACGACGTTGCCGCGGTCGGTGCGCAGGAAGCCGCCGCCGCCGAACTTGCGGGCGGTGCGGTCGGCGAAGCGCAGCGCCAGGTCGGACTGGTCCTGGTGCAGGATGCTGATCGCGAAGCGGTCCGTCCGCGCGAACACCGGGTGGCAGGTGGCCGACTTGGCCACGCAGGCCAGCACCAGCGGCGGCTCCAGCGACACCGAGCAGAACGAGCTGATGGTGAGGCCGTGCGGCGTCCCGTCCCGGTCCGTGGCGGTGGCGATCGTGACCCCGGTCGGGAACCGGGCCATCACGTCCTTGAACTGGTCTGTCATCCGACTCCGCCCCGTTCGAACCCGATTCGTCACGCGCGCCGCCCGGGCCGTCCGGCCGACGGCGGGCTGGGCACGACGTACAGCCTCCGGGCGCTGCCTCGATTGCCGCTCGAACCCCGATCGAGGGGATCCGGGCGGCGGCCGGACGCTCCAGCCGGGCTCAAGCGGTCCTCGAACCCGGGCGGAGAGCGTTCCGGGAGCCGCCCGCCCGACCGGCTGCGGCCGGTCCCGACCCTGGAGCAACCACCATGGACCTGACGTCCGAACTCGTGTCGGCCGCCCGCGAGACGGGCGCACTGGCGGCGCAGCGCGCCGACCGGGCCGAGGCCGCCCGCCGGCTCGACCCCGAGGTGGCCGGAGCGCTGGTCGCGGCGGGCTTCGCCCGGCACTTCGTGCCCAAGGCCTGCGGCGGCGACGAGGGCACCTTCCTCGACCTGAACCGCGCGGTGAGCGCGGTGGGCGAGGGCTGCACGGCGACGGCCTGGTGCGCGTCGCTCTCCGCCCATGTGTCGCGGATGGCCGCGCACCTGCCCGCCGCCGGCTGCCGGGAGGTCTGGGCGGACGGCCCGGACGCCCTGCTGGTCGCCTCCCTGACGCCGCTCGGCACGGCCCGCCGGGTGCCCGGCGGCTACCGGCTGGACGGCACCTGGCCGTTCGTCAGCGCGATCGACTACGCCGACTGGGCGCTGCTGGCCGCCATGGTGCCGGCCGAGGACGGCGGGCAGCCGCAGGCCCGGGTCCTCGCGGTGCCGCGCGACGCGTGGCGGACCGAGGACACCTGGCAGAGCGTCGGCATGGCCGCGACCGGCAGCAACAGCGTGACGGTCGAGGACGTCCTCGTCCCGGACGCCCGGTCGATGAGCCGGGAGGACCTCTTCACCGGCCGCGCCGCAGACTCGGACGCGCCCTGCCACGCGGTGCCGATGCAGGCCACCACGATGATGTTCGCCACCCCGGCCCTGGGCGCCGCCAAGGGCGCGCTGGCCGCGTGGACCGGCTCCGTGACGCCCAGGATCAGGGCGGCGGCGGCGGCCGGGCCGCGGCAGGCGCACGCCGGGATGCCCACCTTCAACCGGGCCTCCTACGACGTCACGCTGACCCGCAGCGCCACCGAGATCGACGCGGCCGAGCTGCTGCTCGAACGCGCCGCCCGCACCGCGGACGCGGCCGACGCGCTGAGCCCGCTGCTGACCATGCGGAACTGGCGGGACTGCGCGATGGCGACCGAGTCGATGGTGGGCGTCGTCAACCGACTGTTCCGCACCATCGGCACCACCGGCCAGTCCGTGCGCAGCCCGCTGCAGCGGTTCTGGCGGGACGTCAACTCCCTGGCCGGCCACCAGGGCCTCCAGGTGGAGTCGGCGTCGGTCGCCTTCTCCCGGCACGTCATCGCGCTCTGACCCCCTGACCTCTCACCGGCCGACCCCTCACCGGCCCGACCCCTCACCGGAGGACACCCCATGACCGTCAGCCGTCGGCAGGTCCTGCGCTCCACGACCGTCCTGACCACCACCGCCCTCGCGGGCACCGCCCTGGCCGCCACCGGCCTGGTCGGCACCGCCGCGGCCGACCCGGTCGGCGGAGCGCCCGATCCGGCCGACGGAGCGTCCGATCCGGCCGGCGGCACGGCGGAGCCCGACGCCGCCGGGTCGGCCGCGCGCCGCCGGGTGCTCTGGCGGGACGACTTCGCGAACGGCTTCTCGACCGACGGGCCCGGCGCCCGCTGGGCCTTCCTGCCGTTCGGCCCCACGATCGGCCGCGACGGCGTCGCCACCACCGACCGCCGGGGCCTGACCGTCGTCTCCGGCGCCACCAACCCGGCGACCGGCGAGCCCGCCTTCGCCATGACCGTCGGCCCGAACGACCCGAGCGGCTTCCCCGGGAGCATGGACCACGTCAAGTGGCTGGCCTATCCCAACCACCAGGCCGCCTCCGGCGTGCTGGGCTTCGACGCCGAGCCGGGCACCGAACTCTCCGGCGAGGCCGTCCTGTCGGCCTCCTCCTACGGCATGGCCGGCCACCCCTTCGGCGCCGCCGTCCTCGACCCGGCCGACGACCTCCGGCTGGCCGCGCCGGCGATGCCCGTCCAGGACCTGGAGACCGGCGTCGCCTTCGACTTCTTCCTCACCGACCGCGGGATCTACGCCGGGTACGAGCGGCTGCCGCACAACCGCCCGCAGCTCGGCGACTACGCCGCCTTCCTCTACGCGGTGCCGGTCGCCCGCCGCTGCCCGTCCGAGAGCCACCTGCTGCGGATCTCCTACGACCGCTCCCGCGGCCTGGCGACCTGGTACCTGGACGGCCGGGAGGTGTTCCGGGTGGACCGGATCGGCTACCGGCTGCCGGCCGGCCGCCGGCACATGCTGCTGGACCACGGCGGCACCGAGCAGCTCGTGGCGCCGCGCCAACTCGCCTTCGGCCTGGGGATGTTCAACATCCTGGACGCCGCGCGGGCGGGCCGCCCGGGCTCGGGCCTGGTCCGGCTGACCCCCGAGGCGGACCACTACCTCGACCCGGCCGTCGACACCCCCGCCCCGCAGCGCTTCGTGGACGACGCCGCCCTGCCGGGCAGCCGGCTGTGGGGCCAGGGCACCGCCCTGCGGGTCGGCGGCTTCACCGTCTCCGGCCGCCGCTCCCCGGGCGGTGCCGCGTGAGCCCCACCACCGGCCCCACCGCCGACCCCACCGCCGGACCGACCACCGGCCCGACCACCGGCCCGACCACCGCCGAGCTGCTGGTCGGCGGGTGGCAGCTGGACTCCTACCTCACCGAGGACGACGGCGAGTTCAGCGAGGGCCCGCTCGGCCCCGCACCGCGCGGCCTGCTGATCTACTCGGCCGACGGCCGGGTGTCGGTGAGCATGATGCGCACCGACGGCCCGCCGGCCGGCCCCGGCCGCTTCATGGGGTACGCGGGCAGCTGGCACCTCGTCGAGGACGACGGTGCCCCCGGCACCCGGGTGGTCCACGACGTCGCGGTCAGCTCCCACCCGTACATGGTGGGCAGCCGGCAGCTGCGCGACCTCACCCTCACCGGTGACGTGCTCACCCTCGCCGGCTCGGCCGGAGCGGCCGGCGGCCCGTCCGAGCGCCGGGTGCTCACCTGGTCCCGTACGACCGGAGGCGCCGCGTGAGCTACGCCTTCGACCCCGAACTCGCCCCGCTCGTCCCGCGCCTGCGGCCGCCCGACTACCGCCGCCCCGAGGCCGCGCGGACCAGCATGCGCGCGATCATGGCCGCCCAGACCGCCTACCGGCCCGAGCGCCCCGTCGAGGTGGCCGACCGCCGCGTCCCGGTGCCCGGCGGCCCCGAGCTGACCGTCCGGACCTACCGGCCGCTCGACCGGCCCGGCCCGCTGCCCGCCCTGCTCTTCCCGCACTGGGGCGGCTTCGTCACCGGGGACCTCGACACCCCCGAGATCGCCGCCACCCGGATCGCCGACCGGGTCGGCGCCCTGGTGGTCTCCCCCGACTACCGGCTCTCCCCCGAACACCCGTACCCGGCCGCCCTGGACGACTGCTACGCGGCGCTGGAGTGGCTGGCCGCCGAGGCGCCCGCGCTCGGTGTCGACCCCGACCGGATCGGCACCGCCGGGTACAGCGCGGGCGGCGCGCTGGCCACCGCCGCCGCCCTGCTCGCCCGCGACCGCGGGGGCCCGGCCCTGCGCTTCCTCTACCTGCTGTTCCCCCAGCTCGACGACCGGCTGGAGACGGTGTCCGCCCGGGCCTTCACCGACACCCCGATGCTGGACCGGCCCAACCTGGAGCTCAGCTGGCGGCACTACCTGGGCGGCGCCCCCGCCTCCGGCTACGCCGCACCCGCCCGCGCCGAGGACCTGGCCGGCCTGCCGCCCGCCTTCGTCGGCGTGTGCGAGTACGACCCGCTGCGGGACGAGGGCCTCGACTTCGCGCTCCGGCTGATCCGGGCCGGGGTGACGACCCAACTCGTCCACTACCCCGGGACGTTCCACGCCTCGATCGGCATCGACTCGGCCGTCTCCCGCCGCATGGTCGACGAGCAGCTGGCCGTCCTCCGGCGGGGGCTCCTCGACTGACCGCCGCGCGGGGCACTCCGGACAGGCCAGTGGCCCCGGGCAGTCGCGACTGCCCGGGGCCACCACCGCGTCCGGCCGGCTCAGGGGGTCCGGCCGACGCGCCTGCGACCGGATCAGCCGGCGGTACGTGCCCGGCGCAGGAGCGCGGCGTGCTCGGCGACGCGCTGCCCGAGGTGGGCACCGGTCAGCAGGTCGGACTTCGGCAGCTCCTCCGGCCCCGCGTCACCCGGGCAGCGCGCCATCACACCGAGCCAGCCGCCGATCCGGTTCAGCTCGTCGTCGCCGTTGCCGGGCAGCAGGTCGAGGTTGACCCAGTGCATGCCGTGCTGGGCCGCGAGCAGCGTGAAGTACTGGAGGGTGTGCAGCTTGTCGCCGCTCAGCGCACCGGAGGTGGTGAAGCCGGCGGCGATCTTGTCCTTCCAGGTCTGGGCGTACCAGCGACCGCTGCTCTCCTGCGCGAAGGCGTGGAACTTGCCGCTGGCGGAGCCCATGTAGGTCGGCGAGCCGAAGATGATCGCGTCGGCCGCGTCCAGCTTCTGCCACGCCTCGTCGCCGAGTTCCTCCAGCGAAATCAATTCCGCCGTCACGCCCGACACACCCGCCGCACCCTCCCGGACCGCCTCGGCCAGCCGCTGGGTGTGCCCGTAACCACTGTGGTACGCAATCGCAACGGAAATCGAGCCGTCAGTCATATCCGCTCCTCCACCATTCACACCTCGGCCCGCCCTTTTCGGCGGCGCCCGGAATAGCCTCGCAGTCCGATGGAGGAGTGGGTACTAGCCTTTGGTCCGGTCCGACCTGCCCGAAAGGATTGACGCATTTCCGCCGCAGCCGGCCGTTCGGGGCGAACGGCGGGAGCCCGGGCCGGCCGCACGGCCATCCCGGGCTCCCGTTTCTCCGACGTCGGCTTCGCGGCCTCGTGCGGGCCCGGCCCGCGGATCGGCCGCTACCCGACGCCGATCCGACCTGCCGTGCCCCGCTCTGCCGCCGCTCCACCGCCGCTCCGCCCCGGTCGGCTAGCCCGCCCGGCGCATCGGCACCACGCCCACGCCGGGCGCGTCCCGCAGCGGCTCGTTGCGCAGCACCGCGAGGTGCAGCCGCTGGAGCCGCGGTGACGGCTCGACGCCGAGTTCGGCGTCCAGCGTCCGGCGCAGCCGCTGGTAGGCCTCCAGGGCCCGCCAGGCACCGCCCGAGCGGTAGAGCGCGGTCATGAACTGGGCGCAGAAGCCCTCGTCCATGGGGTGCTGCGCGGTGAGCATCCGGAGCTCACCGATCAGCTCGGAGTGCCGTCCGAGCTGGAGGTCCGCCTCGATCCGCAGCGCCTGGACCTGGAGGAACGCTTCCTCCAGCCGCAGCGTCTCCATTTCGAGCGAGCGCCCGACCGTCACGTCCGCGAAGGCCGGCCCGCGCCACAGCACGAGCGCCGAGGCCAGTTCGGCCGACGCCGTCCGCGGATCGCACCGCTCCATCGCGTCGCGGCCCCGGGCCGCCAGCCGGTCGAACTCCCTGAGGTCGCTGCTCTCGACCGGACAGGTGAGCTGGTAGCTGCCGAAGCGGGTGGCCAGCACGTCCTTGGCACTCCCGGCCGCCCGCTCCTCGCCCTCCCCGAGCGCCTGGGCGATCCTGCGGCGCAGCTGGAGGATGTACGTCTGCAGCGTCGTGGCGGCGCTGCGCGGGATGGACTCGTCCCAGATCTCGGCCATGAGCGTCGGGACCTGGACGGCACGATCGGCCCGCAGGGCGAGTAGCGTCAACAGCTGACGCGGCTTCCCCGCACTGGGCAAGATTGATTCACCATTCAACCGAATTACCGTCGGCCCGAGAAAAGCGATTTCCAGCATGTCCCCCCCGTGAGCTGCCAGGTGTCGATTACGCGACGACTGAACGGCTCGTTGCCCTAAGTCGGTTCAATCGCCGCCGCAAGAGGATGCCGAGTCCGCCGACCCCGGCCGTCGGTCATTTTTCGATGATGACCACTGATTGGCATATTAACCGACGCGACGCCAATTCCTAGACCCTCACTCCGGCGCGTCCCGCCCCCGTACCAGCATGCCACTCGAAGCACACATCCCTGCTATATCGCCCGATTCACCGCAATCGAGAAAAAATAGAGGGACGGGTTCCGGATATCACCACGACTACCCACCGCAATTCCGCCCGGCCCGCCGCTCGCCCCGTCGAAACCGCCCCGTCGGCATCAGCCGTGCTGAGGGCCCCTCCGCACCTCCGGGGCCAGCGCCCCACTCCCCGGATTCCCCGCCCCTTCCCGGTCACCGTACGTACACGACCCCGCGGATCCGGCCGAACTCCCCCCTCCGATTCGCGGGCTCCGGCGTGACCAACGTCACAAGATCCGGGGGCTCGACAACCGGCCGTCCACGCTCTCTGCACCGACCCGCCCGAACGTCCGTTCCGGCTGCTCGGGCGCCTCCTCCGCACCCCTTCGCACCCCTCCCGGACGGGTGCGGACGGTATTCGCCGACCGACGACGAGGATCGCCGAACTTCCCATTCACATCAGCTGATTGGCCTCGCGTCACGGAACACCGCACACCGGTTCGGGCCGCGCCGCGAGGGTGTTTTCCCGGCATGTTCACATCCGAATGCGCGACCTTTGAACTGATGTCGCATCAACTCCCGTTTGCCATCGGCCCGCAGTCGCGGTCGCGTCACCGCAGCAACACCGCCGCAGCGCGGTCGCACCGCTGGCTGCACACGGTCAGGAATTGCGGCGATCGCGCCGGGAGGAATGAAGAAGACCCAGGTCGGATGGCATCCTCCCCGGGTCCGGACGGTGGGCCACCAGGGGCTCGAACCCTGAACCTACGGATTAAAAGTCCGCAAGTCCGAGTATTGGGCTGGCATCCCTGGCTCCATCTGCGTCCACGTCAGTCCACGTTTCCGCAGGTCACACACTGTTACGGCTTACCTGTCGTCCATGCCAGTCTACTCCGGTCCACCCTCGGATCAGGCGGTTCCGTCCCCGCTTCGTCCCCGCTCCGTCCCCGCAACGTCCCCGCGCTGGCCGCCAGCTGGGCAGGCGAAGCGCTACCACCGGACGTGACCAGGCGCGATGCTGGGCCGGAAACCCAGCGGCTTCGGATCTTCCAACACGAGGGGCGAGGATTCCATCCCCCTCGGTGGACCAGGAACCAAGCTACCTGATCATGACCCGAGCTGGGCTGGCTTCTTGGTGTCGGGCGGGGCATGAGGTCCCGTCGGGCTCGCCGGGACCATGTCCCTGCCCGGTCGGCGATCCGCTGGCTCGGGGGCCGCCGGGTGTGATGTGGTCTCGGCGTCGGCTGTTCAGCGGGGGTTGTGCTGGTCGAGCCAGGTGAGGCTGTGGTCGGCGAGGTCGGTCCAGCCGTGGTCGACGGTGAGGGAGTGGCCGCGGTCGTCGAAGCGGTGGTAGTCGGTGACGGCGGAGGACTTTCGGTACTGCTTGTGGGTGGAGCGGGTCAGGACGTCCGGGACGGTGTGGTCGAGTTTGCCGGACAGGAGCAGGAGCGGTCCGCGGTTCTGGTTGCGGGTGTCGACCTTGGCGGGCGAGTTCGGGGCGAAGTTGCTGAGGGCGAGCTGGAACAGGGGCCGGGCGGGGCTGGGGATGGTCCACTCGTCGAACAGTTCGGCGGATTCCTGTTCCGGGACGGCGTTGGCGAAGGCGTAGCGGAACTGTTCGGGGTTGAGTGAGACGGCGCGCTTAGTGTTGGCCGGGTTGCGCAGGAAGGCGAAGGCGGACTTGGCCTGGGCGGGTCCGATGGCCTTGACGCCCTTGATCTGGCCGGGGCAGATGGCGACCGCCGCTCGGCCGAGGTTCTGGCCGAGGAGGTGCTGGGCGATGAAGCCGCCGACGGAGTGGCCGATGAGGACGGGCGGGGTGTCGAGTTCGCGGATGATCCGGGCGTGGTGGGCGGAGATCTCGGCGAGGCCGATGCCGGCCTGCGGGTCGGGGTTCCTGCGGGCCTTTGCGACGGTGGCGGGGACGCCGGGCCATTCGGGGAGGATCGGCTCGTAGCCGGCGTCGCGGAAGCGGTCGGCCCAGGGCTGCCAGCTCGTGGAGTGGAGCCAGAGACCGTGGATGAACATGACCGGGGTGCGGTTGCTGGGCATGGTGGGGGACTCCTCGGGAGCTCAGGTGCTTCGGGTGGTGACGGTCGGCGGCTGTACGAGCGGTACCAGTGAAGTAGAAGGACCGTTCTCTCTCTAAAGGTAGAACGGTCCTTCTGCTAGCGTCAAGCCATGACGACGAGAGATTCCGCGCCACCGCGCGCCCGCATCCTGGCCGCGGCGATGCGGCTCTTCTACGCCCAGGGTGTGCGCGGAGTGGGCATCGACCAGCTGATCCGTGAGTCGGCGGTCGCCAACGCGACGTTCTACCGGCACTTCCCGTCCAAGGACGACGTCGTGCTCGCCTACGTCCACGAGCACGACCGCCTCTTCCGTGCGGCCGCCGCCGCGGTGGCGGACCTTCCTCCGCGCGAGGCGGTCACGGCGTTGTTCGCGGGCATCGCCGAGGAGTTCTGCGCACCTGGTTTCCGCGGCTGTCCGTTCATCAACGCCGCCGCCGACTACCCCGACCCCGCCCACCCGGTCAGCCGCGCCATCCAGGAGCACATGGACTGGTTCCGCGCCCTGCTCGCCGCTCTGCTTACTGACGCCGGCCACCCCGACCCCGATCGGGCGGCCGACACCCTGCTGATCCTGCGGCACGGCGCGATGAACCAGAGCCGCTTCACCGCCCCCGAGGCGGTGCGCACGGCGCTGGCGGAGGCCGTGGCGGCCCTCCTCGGATAGCGGCAGGGGAGCCTGAGTCCTCTCACGCCTGTGGGGGCCGGTGCCGCGCGGCTGGGCGCGCCACCAGCGGTGGCGCGCCCAGCCGTTGTGCTCCCTGCGCCCGCCGTGGCTGTGCCCGCGGCGGGCGCAGCCGGTCACCTTCCCGGGCGAAGGAGTGCGGTCACTCTCCGGCGCCGCCCTGGCGTCGGCGGCCCGCGCGGACGCAGACGAGGAGGCAGCCGAGAGCCAGCAGCGCGCCGCCGGCCAGGCCGGCCCCGGCCACCGGGGCTCCGGCGCTCGCGAGCATCAGGGCGGGTTCGTGTGCGGAGGTGCCGTGTGGGGGTGCTGGGTGGTTGCCTTCCGGGTGCTCGCCGGCCGGGGCACTACCCGGGGTGGTGCCGTCGGGGTGGGTGTCCCACTGGCCGGGGCCGGGGTGGTGGTGGTCGTCCCAGCCGCCGTGGCCGCCGGGGTTGTGGCCGTCGCAGCCGCCGTGGTCCTGGTCCTCACACGGGGTGCAGGCGACGATGGTGACGGTGTTGCTGGTGGCGGTCACCGTGGTGCCGTCGGGGGTGGTGCCGGTGACGGTCGCGGTGTCGGTGATCTTCCCGGCCTGTACGTCGGACTCGGCGGTGGCGTAGGTCGCGGTGCAGGTCGTGGACGCGCCCGGGGCCAGGGTGGCCACCGGGCAGGAGACGGCCGGTGTGCCCGGACCGGAGTCCGTCGCGGCGAGTGAACTCAGCGTCACGTTACCGGTGTTGGTGACCGTGAAGGTGTAGTGCAGGGCCTGGCCCGCGGCGGAGAACGAGGTCTCCTGGACGGCCTTGACGATCTTCAGCCCGGCGTAGGGCACGGTCACCTTGTTGCTGGTGGAGGTGATGTTCTGGCCGCTGGGGGTGGTGCCGGTGACCTGGGCGGTGTCGACGACCTTGCCCGCGGCGACGTCGGCGTCGGTGGTGGTGTAGGTGGCGGTGCAGTCCTCCGAGGCGCCCGGGGCGAGCGGGCCGGTGGGGCAGGTGACCGTCGGGGTGCCGGGGCCGTCGTCCACCACCGCGATGCCGGTCAGCGGCTGCGCGCCCGTGTTGGTGACCGTGTAGGTGTAGTGGATGGTCTGCCCGGCGGCGGTGTACTGCGCCTCGGCGGCTTTCTTGACCACCTTGATCGCGACCAGCGGGGTGTTCACCTTGTTGCTGGTCGTGGTGATCGTCTGGCCGCCCTGGTCGGTGGCGGTGACCTGGCCCTGGTCGGGGACGTTCTGGGCGGCGACGTCCGCCGCGGTCGTGACGTAGGTGGCCTGGCAGGTGGTGGACTGGCCGGGCGCCAGCTGGTTGGTGCCGCAGCCCGAGACGGTGACGCCGGGCGTCAGGTCGGTCACGGTGACGCCGGTCAGCGGGGCCTGGCCCGTGTTGGTGACGGTGTACGTGTAGTTGAGCGTCTCGCCCGGGGCCTGGAAGTCCGGCTGGACGGCGGCCTTGGTGATGGTCAGCGCCCGCAGCGGTACCACGACCTTGTTGCTGGTCGCGGTCACCGGCTGGGTGCCGGCGGTGGCGGTGAGGTTCGCCGTGTCGGTGATCTTGCCCGCCGTCGCGTCGGCGGCGGTCGCGGTGTAGGTGGCGGTGCAGTTCTCCGAGGCGCCGGGCGCGAGCGGGCCGGTGGGGCAGGTGACCGACGGGGTGCCGGGGCCGGTGTCGGTGACCGCGATGTTCGTCAGCGGCACCGGGGCGTTGTTGGTGACGACGTAGGTGTAGTGCACCGTCTGACCGGCGACGAACGAGGCCTCGGCGGCCTGCTTGGTGATGGTGGGGGTCGGGACGGTGACGGGGACGGTCGTGGTGCAGCCCGTGGCGCTCGCGCAGGTGCCGCCGGCGACGGTGGGCGCGACGTTGTTGGTCAGCGCGAAGTTGCCGGTGTCGGGGTTGTTGACCTTGACCTGGTACGTCACGGTCACGGTGGATCCGGCGGCGGGCGGCGCCGTCAGCGTGCCCGACCAGGTCAGGGTGTTCCCGGTGACGGAGGCCGACCCGGCGCTGGCGGTGACGGAGCCGGCCACCAGCGTGCCGTCGGTCAGCACGGCGGAGAGGTCGTCACTGAACCCCGCGGAGGTGGCCGGGTTGGTGCCGGTGTTGGTGACGGTCTCGGTGTAGGTCAGGACGTCGCCCTGCTTGACCGGGCCGGTCGGCGAGACCGACTTCGCAACGGTGTAGGAGGTGCCGGCGGGCAGATTGCAGTTCCCGCTGTCCTGGGTGGCGGAGGCGCCGTAGAAGCGGTGGCCCGTGTTCGCGACGACGGTGGTGGGCAGCGTCGCGGTCGAGGAGGCGGTCGGGACGGAGTTCAGGGACTCGATGGTGCCATTCGCGCGGAAGACGTACACGGTGCCGCCGGACTGGGCCATGCCGTAGATGGAGTTCGGGGTGGTGCCGATCTCGGTGATCGTGTTGTCCGGGTGGATGCGGAAGTACGCGGTGGGGTTCTGGGCGATCGAATCGAACGCGACCCCGAGGATGTCGCCGTCGGGCAGCGTCACGAAGTCGCCGGAGGAGACGAGCGTGGCCGGGTAGGAGACGGGGAACACCGTGCTGACGCCGGTGGCCGGGTTGAGCGTCCAGATCTGGTTCGAGAAGAACGACGCGATCAGCAGGCTGCCGTCGGGCCGGGCGCTCAGCGCGTTGAAGTCGGACCCGAAAGCCGCGGCCGGACCGGTGATCGTCACCGACCCCGTCTCCGCGCCCGTTGACGGGTTGATCGTGTACAGCACCGGCGGGCTGGCGTGCCAGGTCACCCCGTACAGCTTCGTGCCGTCCGCGCTCCACGCGATGTCGCCGTAGTCCCGCGCCAACGGCACGTCGGACAGCTGCGTACCGGTCGGGCTGTACGAGTACAGCTGGTCGCCGCCGCCACCGGTGTTCACCCACAGCGGCACCGGCTGGCACGTCAGCGCCCGGACCCCTGACTTCTCGGACTTCCCGTCCGCGCCGTCACCCGGCGCGGACGTCATTCCGTCCCCGCCCGCCGACAGTGCGGCGGCCGGCCTGAGGGAGGCCGTTCCCGTGGCCGGGGAGGCCATCGCCGCGCCCCCTCCCCAGCCCGTTGCCATGCCGACCAGCGCCAGACCGACCACCGCGGCGAGACCGCCGTGCGACCGGCGGCGTCTACTGCGTGCCATACCGTCTCCGTTCCAGTCGGGCGTGAGCACGGCCGAGCCGCATGTCACCACCCTGCCTACATTCAGTGATTATGTGACCACCATGAGTAGTTAGGCATGGGTTGGCCTGCCCGGCAATCCGCACCGCCCCGCCGTGACTGCCAGCGCGTGGGCCACCCGGCCGTACGGCGGCTTCCCTCGGGTGGCGCCCCCGACTTCACCGCCCGCAGCCTGATAGCGCCGGGAAAGTCGGCACAGCAGCCGACCCGCCCGACCCCTCGTCGGGCCCGCAACCGCCACCCACCCCCCGGAGGGACCCGCATGAGCGCCCTGACCCCGTACGAGACGCTTGAGCCGGACGAGGACAAACTCGTGGCCGAGATGATCGAGGCCATGCACAAGCAGCAGGAGCAGGACTACCCGCCGGGCGCCACCGGCCGGGCCGCCCACGCCAAGCACACCGGCCTGGTGAAGATCACCTTCGCCGTCGAACCCGACCTGCCGGCCAACCTGCGCATCGGCGTCTTCGCCCAGCCCCACACCTACGAGGGCTGGCTGCGCTTCTCCAGCGGAAACGGCAAGCCCCAGTCCGACGGCGTGAAGGACCTGCGCGGGGCGGCCATCAAGCTGCACGACGTGCCCGGCGAACGCATCCCCGAGAGCGACGAGCCCACCACCCAGGACTTCATCCTCCTCAACACCCCCGCCATCCCCCTCGGCACCGTCAAGCTCTTCCACGGCGTCATCACACTCGGCCAGGCCAAGTTCGCCGCCAAGATGCTCCCCACCCACCCCCACGTCGTCACCGGCCTGGCCAAGGCGGTCATCACCCCCACCTCACCCGCCGACATCCCCTACTGGAGCAACACCGCCTCGCTGCTCGGCCCCGACCAGGTCGTCAAGTACGTCCTCCTGCCCACCTCGACCTACACCAGCCCCAAACGGGAGAAGCACGAGGACTACTACCTCAGCGACCACCTCCAGGAACACCTCTCGCAGACCCAGGCCACCTTCGACTTCATGGTCCAGGTCCGCACCGACCCCGACACCATGCCCGTCGAGGACATCGCCGTCCGCTGGGACGAGGAGAAAGCACCACTCGTCAAGGTCGCCACCGTCACCATCACCCAGCAGGACTTCCGCACCGCCGAACGCAACCAACTCGCCGAGGAACTCGCGTTCAGCCTCTCCCACTCCCTCCAGGAACACCGCCCCATCGGCGCCGTCGCCCGCGCCCGCATGCGCATCTACAGCGGCATGGCCGCCTGGCGCCACAAGCGCGACCACCGCACCAAGAGCATCTGAACCGACCCCGTCGGCGCCGGCATCCAACGACGGCACGCTTCTGCTGGCCAGGCAGGCCACGCCCGTGCCCCGCGGGCACCGGCGCCGACACGCGCGCGCCGACCCCGGACGCCACAGCATCACGCAGCACCCGCCGACGCTCCGCTCCCGTCTCAGTCCGCCGGCTCCCCAGACACTCGCCCAACAACCCCGTCGCGTCCTGCCAACATCAGCCGGGCCACGACAACTGCATGCAACGACCCTGAACCTGACTCTGCAACGATCAGGTTCTGGCCGGGCAAGCACGGCGAAGCACCTCTGTTCGTATTGCCCGCCGCAGAGCTCGTTCCCGAGCGCGCGCCTACCGTCCTCGACCAGCGTTCCGGCATCCTGCCCGAGGGGCTGGTCCGTGATGGCCTGGACCACGTCGTCGTGCCACCGTGGTGGCAGCTCGCGAGGATTGGTGCCGGGCAGACCGAGGGACACCGCCGTGTAGCCGTTGGGCTGTGTTCCCTGTTCCTCCTGGCCGAGCAGATGCCGGCTTACGGGCCCGTAGAGGACTCCTACGGGCCCGTCCGGGCGTCAGGTGTTCGCGGGTCCCGGGAGGGCCGGGATTGGGGGTAGAACGAGTGCTTGAAGGCCCTGGTTCCACATCAGGGAGTGGTGGCCCTGGGCCTGGAAGTGGCGGGCCCGGTGGTCGGGGTGCACCCACAGGTGGCGGACCGCTCGGACGACGTGGCCCTTGTTGAGCCGCCACCACGTCTGGGCGGGTGGCGCTGCCCAGTCGTGTTCGTTGGGGATCGTGTGCAGGGAGGTGCCGTCGGGGCCGACGATGTTCGCGACTTGGACGGTGATGGCGCGCGGACGTGCGTCGAGGCTGAGCAGGAGCGCGCTTGCCTGCGGGAAGGCTTGGCGGATGCGGGAGGCGAGAGCGGCGGCCACGTTCGGGGCCGGAAGGCTGAGGAGGCGCCGGTGGCCGGCCAGCTCGGTGACGGGAAGGTGCGCCCCGAGCAGCACGGTGGGCAGCAGTCGTTCCGCCTTCTTCAACCAGGGCGGTTCGGGGGACAGCGCGGGGGCGCGCCGCCAGAGCAGCGGTGGGGTCGGGTACCGGTGGTCGCGGGGGTTCGCCCACAGGGCGCGGATGCGGTCGGAGGTGAGGGTTTCCTCGAACTCGATGGCGGCGGTCTCGGGGGCGTGGGTGCGGGCGTGGGCGGCAAGGAGTTCGTAGGCGGTGACGGCGAGGGCTTGCTGGGCTTCGGCCTCGCGGTGGAGCGCTTCTTGGTAGGCGCGGGCCGGGTCGGTGCGCCGGTAGGGGGCAGGTCCGGTTGGCGCGAGGATCGGTCGGTGGTTCGGCATCGTGGTCCTGGGCGAGGTCGTGGCCGGGCCGGTGTCGGCCCGGCCGGGCGTCAGTTGGTCGCGTGCAGCATGCGCTTGGCGAGGGCTTCGACCCGCTCCGTGAGCGCGACTGCGGCGCGGGCCTGGGCGGGCGTGTGGGGGTTGTCGTCCGAGCAGTGCTGGACGAAGCGCAGTGCGAGTTGGGTGAGTTCGTGCATCGCCATCGGGTCGTGGGCCGGGATCGTCAGGCTCCAGCTGGAGGCGTCGATGCGGTGCGGGATGCCGGCGCGGTAGGTGAGCAGCACCCGGTCTGTGAGCTCGTCTCCGGTGAAGTCGTCGGGCAGCAGCGCGTCCTCGGTCAGCCAATCGCAGAACGGGCCGGGCAGGGTGAGCGTCCACTTGCTGGTGGCGGGCGCGTGGTTGGCGGCCTGCTCGGCGTAGGCGTGGGCGTAGCCGAGGTGGCGGCTGGCCATCGGGGTGTCGAGGGCTTGGAGTGCCCAGTCGTAGCCGCAGGCGGCGTGCTGGTGGTAGCGGCGGGCGGTGGGGCCGAGGTTGGTGTCGGCGGCGGCTTGGCGGTGCCGGTCGCGGGCGGCCGTGACGGTCTCGGCGGTGGCGGGTTTCGGCTGCGGTGTGGGCATGACGGCCTTCGGTCACACAGGGTTCGGTCCCTGCAACGGTTGGGGGTGGTGGGGCTTCCAGGAGCCCCACGACCCCCAACCTCTCCAACCGTCCACCGGATGGGCACATCAAGTCCCTTGACAGGCTGTGCAGTTGAATCGTCGCGCCGCGCGCACCTCCGGGCACGAGACCTACGCGGGCCACTGGCCGACGTGGACGGGCCCGGGACGCAGGCTGATCCCGGTGTTCGCGTCCACCCGGGCCGCGAGGTCGGCGAGGGCCTGGACGAAGGTCGTGGCCGTGGTCTCGCCGTGGGCTGTGATGGTCAGGGTGAGCCGCTGCGAGCAGTGGATGCCCTCGGCGATCCGGTGTCCGGGGTGGCAGCCGATGAGTTCAAGCAGCCAGCCGGCGCTCATTCGCCAGCGGCCGTCGATGTCGGTGTGGACGGGGCAGCCGGCGGCGGACCAGCGGGCGGCCTGTTCGGGCGTGACGGGCGGGTCGAGGAAGGCGGAGCCGACTTGCCGGGCGTCGGGGCCGTCCGGGTCGAGGAGCAGCCCGCGGTGGTGGCGGTCGGCGAGGACGGCCGCGGTGGTCTCGGCGAGCGGGGGCCGGGTGCCGACTGGGACGCCGAGCTCGCGTGCGAGGCGTCGGCAGGTGATGGGTGCGGCGGTGTCGGTGCGGGTGAGGTGGAGGGTCGTGGACAGGATGGTCCAGCGGCCGGGTTCCTGCTTGAAGCGGCTGTGACGGTGGCCCAGTTGGCATTCCTGGGCGGGGAGGGTCCGCATGCGGCCGGTGTGCCAGTCCCAGGCGTGCAGGTGGTGCAGGGTGTCGGAGATCTGCTGCCCGTACGCTCCGGCGTTGTGGACGGGGGCGGCCCCGGCGGTGCCGGGTATGCCGGCCAGGTACTCGATCCCTGTGAGGTGTTCGGTGGCGGCCCAGGCGGTGAGGTCGGTGAGCGGGTGGCCGGCGGCGACGGTGACGGCGACCGTGGTGTCGTCCACTCGCTTGGTGGTGATGCCGCGGGTGTTGATGACGGCGACCGTTCCGGGGTGTCCGGCATCGGAGGCGATGACGTTGCTGCCGTGGCCGAGGGTCAGGGGGGCCTCGTGGCCGTGGCGGTTGATGGTGTGGACGAGGTCCGGCCAGTCGTTGGGGTCGGAGATGGTCAGGGTGTCGCCGGTGGGGCCGCCGAGGCGCAGGGTGGTGAGGGAGGCCAGGGTGCGACGGGGCACGGGGGCTCCTAGGGGATGAGCTGGTCGGGCTCGGCGGCCGCCGTCGGCGACTGGGCGACGGTACTGGCCTGGTGGTCAACGGCGAAGGCGAGCAGCACGATGACCGGCAGGTGCAGGGCGGCCCACAGGCCGGTGAAGAGGGTGTCGAAGCGTCCGTGCGGCGCGGCGGCGTGCGTGGCGCGGGCGGCGTTGAAGGGGGTGCTGTGCTGGGGCATGGGAGGCCTTCGGCAGCGGGTGGGAGGTGCGGACGTTCCCAGTGAACTGCCGGGCCGGGGGCCGGATCCGTAGTCGGGCTACGGGCCGTAGTGCGGCTACGGGTCAGACGATGCGGACGCCTGCTCGGGCGGCGAAGTCCCGGACGCCGGGCAGCTTTCGATCGTGCCTCAGCAGGCCGCCGGCCAGGCCCCGGACGGCGCCTCGGTGGATTTCCTGCGGGGCGGCCTCCTCGGCCGCGAGCAGGGCCTTGAAGCACTGTTCGGGCTTGCCCCATTGGTCGAACGCGCGGGCGACGTCGGTGAAGAACCTGGCCTGCCGCTCGGCGGTCGGCAGGGCGGCCGGGTCGATCGTGGAGGCCAGTTCGATTGCCTTTCCGGCGTCGCCGAGCTCGTAGTGCACGGACAGCTCGTGCAGGGCGACGCCCTGGATGCCGTCCACCAGGCCGGAGGTTCGGCCGGCGGCTGCCGCGCTGTCCGCGGCTTCCCGGATCAGGGCGTGCGCGTAGGCGCGGTCGCCGGACTTGGCGGCGGTGTAGGCCGCGGTGGCGTACAGGTCTCCGCGCAGGGCCAGTCGGGCGGTCTCGGGCACCGTGTTGTCGGCGAGCAGTTCCTCGGCGGCGACCACGACGATGTCCGTTGCGCGGGCCAGGCTGCCCTGGCGGCGCCAGGAGCTGGAGACCATCCGTTGGGCCTCGGCGACCACGAGGGGGTCGCCGCCAGCCCGGGCGGCGGTGAGCGCGCGGTCGGCGGTGATGGCCACCAGGTTGTTGTCGCCGATCTTGATGCACAGCCGGACCGCGATGTTGTAGAGCTGGGCGACGTTGCGGGCCCGCTCCTCGCTGCTGCCGACCAGCTGGGCGGCGGCGATCCGGCCCGGCAGTGCTTCGGCGAGCGCGTCGTACTGGGCCGCCTTGAACTGGCGACGGGACGTCAGGAGCGAAGTGGTGACCGACTCGTGGGTTGGTTCGCTGCGGGGTGCCGGAATCCGGCCCGCTCCGTACAGCAGGAGGTCTTCCAGCCCGCCCAGCGGGGCCGTCTCCTCGGCGTGCGCGGCCTCCTGGCCGGTGGCGGAGGCGAAGAGGGCGGTAGCCGCCAGGGTCAGAAACGGGCGGCGTCGCACATCGTCCTCCTCGGCAGTGCAAGTGCTCGCCAGCGTAGCCGAGGCCGGCTTCCGGGCGCGGGATCTCGGCCGATCGGCAGCGGGCTGCGGCAGGGCCATCAGCTCGCCTACATCGCTGCCCAGCACCTCGGCGAGGCGCCTGAGCAGCGCCAGGTCCTTGACCTGTTGGATGTCGCGTTCGACCTGGGACATCCAGTCCTCGCTGCGGTTCAGCTCGTGGGCCAGGCGCAGCTGCGTCCAGCCCTTTGCCGTGCGGCGCAGCGCGATGAACTTCCCGAACGTGATGCTGCTGGGCTTCACACTGGCCCCCGGGTTCAGTATCCGTTCCGCTACGGAACGCCACCGTATCGAGTGGTCGGCTTACCTGTACGCCCTCTCGGCAGATCGGGCTCGCGAACCATCCCCTGGTGTACCGCGGTTGCGCACAGGCACCGGGCAGACCGCCTGGTTCACTCCCGCTTGGCCGGCGGCGGCACCTCAACGATGCGGCCGAAGGCGGCACCGATGCGCAGCGCGAAGATCGCGTTGCCGTGGGCGTTGGCGAAGCCGCGGCAGATCGCGCCCTTCGTGCCGGACGGGGCGAGGGCGGGCAGGGTCGAGTGGCAGACGATGTGCCCGTTGGCGGCGAGGGCCTCGGCGGCCAGCTGCCGTACGCGGCCGGGAGCGAGGTTCATCAGGTTGCCCCGGCGGTAGATGCAGGTGTCGCACAGGCGGGTGAGGACCCGTACCTCCCCGGTTGCGGGGTCGGCGACGGCCGGCGCCGGGTCGTCGTCGGGCTCAGGCTGCGGATTGCTGTACCTCACGATGTCCCCCTGGTTGCGGTCGAAGAGCCCGTGCGGGAGGGGCCGGGGGGGGGGGGGCGGGGGCCCCCCCCCCCCGCCCGGCGGGGGGGGGGCGGGGGGCGCCCGCGGCCCCCCAGGTGAACGGCCACCCCCACGCAGGGAGCGCCCCCAGCCCC
>NZ_JBHWIV010000019.1:37660-135362 GCF_042731675.1 Kitasatospora sp. NPDC059827
TGGGGGGGTTTTGTTTAACCACAGTTTGCCCCCGTGGTTGGGGGGGACGCGCGGGGGGGGGGGGGGGGGGGGGGGCCCCCCCGGCCCCACCCCGGCCCGGGCGGTCAGCTGTCGCGGCCGCGAAGGCGGCCCTCACGTTCTTCCCGGACCACGTCAAGGATGCCGTCCACGGAGCCCGTCATCACGATCTGCTCCATCAGGAGCTCGGCCAGAAGGTAGCGCGGGTCGGAGCTGCGCGCCCTTTCGAGGGCGATGAGCGCGGCCGGGCCTTCCCCGGCGACGGCGGCGGTGAACGCGGCGAGCGTCAGGGGGGCGGCGACGAACGTCGTGGTAGTGCTGGCGCATCGGCGGGCCAGCAGCTCCCACAGTTCCCGGGCGCGCGCGAGCTCGTCCGATTCGATGTATCCGAGCGCGACGTCCCGCAGAGGCCGGTGACGCAGTCCGACGATCAGCTCTGCCGTCTGCCCGGGGGTGAGGCCCTCCAGGGGGGTGCCGTCTCCCCCGCCCAGCAGCAGCCGGTCGAGGATCGCCGTGAGCCGTTCGGATTCGGCGTCGAAGCTGCTGGCCCGCACGCGGTCGGCCCGCTTGCCGACGGCGTGCAGGATCGCGGCGTGCTGGGCTTCCGCTTCGTCCCCGGTGACGGGTTCGAAGGGGGCGGTGAGCGCGGCTTGGCTGGGCGGTGTGGGGATGCCGATGGCGCGGGCGTTCATGGTGACCACGCCCGGGTTGTCCGGGCCGTCCACGGGCATGCCCTCGTGCCGGTAGTTGGGGTTGGCGTGGTGGTACACCCACCAGTGGGTGGGCGTGACGAACATGACGGCGAGGGTGTCGATGCCGTGGGCCTCGGCGGACAGCAGCAGTGCGTCCGCCAGCACCCGGTGCCGGGTCATCGCGGCGTAGCCGTCGCCCGCGTCCCGCTGGCCCGCGCACAGGTACACCAGGATGTCGGCCGGGCCGGTGGCGAACTTCTCCAGGCGGTTCAGCGTGCTGTGCATCATGCGGTGCGCGGCCTCGTTCGGGTTGTCCTCGCCGTCGGGCAGGTCGAACTTCTGGCTGAACAGGGGGCGGTCGTGCAGGGTGTCGTGGGCGAGGACGAACACCATGCCGTCGCGGCCGTCGGGCCGAAAGCTCAGCAGGTAGGGCAGCGCTTCGACGGCCTGGGCGGGGCTGCGGACGTCGAAGGCGGGCACCGTGTGGATGTTCAAGGGGATCTCTCCGCTCGTGGGTTGGTGTGGGGCGGGCAGGGGCCGCTCGGCTCGCGGCCCCTGCCGGGGGCGGATCAGCCCGTGACGGGGTTGCCCCGGGTGGCGCGGTGCTCGCGCAGGTGCTCGCGCAGGTGGTTGAAGCTCGATTCGCTGTTGAAGACGCTGAGGAGGAAGTACGTCAGGTCCTGGCCCGGGAGACACACTTCGGCGGCCTGGAGGGCGAGTCGGGACGTGGCGTCGCGGCCGAGCGCCCATGCGGTGAACGCGTGGAGGGCGAGCGGTACGGCGGCGTGGTCGGTGTAGGCGGCGGGGCAGCGGTGGGCCAGGGCGAGCCACAGCTCGTTCGCGGCTTCCAGCTCGTGGTCCTCGCAGTGCATGAGCCCGGTGTTGCACACGTCGTCGTACTGGAGGGTGAGCAGCAGTCGGGCCGCGAGGTCGTCAGGGATGTCCTTGGCCTGTCGGGCACCGGTCGCCAGCTCGGCAATGGTGTGAGTCACGAGGTCGATCGCGTCGTCCACGACGCTCTGGTGCCCGCTGGAGAGGATCTCGGCGTGCAGGGCGCGCACGGCGGTGTCGAGGGTCGCGGCCATGACGGCGGCCTGGGCGCCGGTGGCGGGGGCGAGGGATTTCAGGACGTCGCTGCTGCGCGGCAGGCCGGTCGAGTCGAGCGCTGCGGGCGGCTCGGGGATGGGGTGTCCGTCGTTGGGGCCGGTCGTCAGCATGGACCAGTAGTGGGACCGGGTCACGTACACCGCTTCGCTCAGGACCAGTCCCCGGCGGTGGCAGGCGCCGCGCAGGTGGTCGGCGATGGGCTGGTGGGTGAGGCGGGACTGCGGCCCGTAGTCCGGGTCGGCCGGGTCGGGGCAGACGTAGGCGACGAGCCGGTGGGTCGGGAACAGGAACGACGTGGAGTCGTCCTGCTGGTGGCCGACGAGTTCTTCGGCGAGGGACGGCCAGTGTGCGGGGTCGGCGGGCAGATCGGTGCGGACGAAGCCGAGCGGCGTACCGGTCGGGGTGATGCCGGCCAGGACCACGCTGTTCTCGGGGTGGTAGTCGAAGAGGAACGGCAGCAGGTGAACCAGGCCTTCGGTGCCGTTGAGCAGGAGCAGCTTGTCGTTCATGGGTCCTATCAGGGTTGGTCCGGATTCGCAGTCCGGAGAGGCAACAGAAGAGGACTTCTGTCTTCTTTCTTGACTCAAGTCTATTTGAGGGCATGCCTGTTGGGCACACCCCAATTCCCCGGGACTGGAGCTCAGTCGGGGCCGGGCCAGGGTGCTCGCCCCGGCAAGGACGGGCACCCTGGCGACACCGCACCCCCGGCTACTCCTCGCGCCACTTGCGCAGGGAGGCCCTCAGCGACTCCGCCACGCTCACCGGCGCGCCAATGACCTGGTCGAGCTCCGCCAGGGCGACCAGGCCCATCAACGCCTGCGCCTGCTCGAACCCCGGGTTGACCTCCAACGCAAGCAGCAGCGCCTCTGCGGCCGCCGGCACGTCGCCGTCGAGCAGCAGCGCGGCGCCGAGCAGAGTGAACGGCGCGGCGGCCATGCGGCGGTACGGGTCGACACACAGGCAGGCGACGCGCGACCACAGCAGCACCGCCCGCGTCACTTCCTCGGGTTCGCAGTACGTCGAGACCGTGTGCAGGACGTCTCCGCTCTGAACCGCGAGGAGCAGCTGCGCCGCCTCCGGGTCGGCCAGTTCCTCGAGGTCGCGGCGACCGGTCAGCATGGCGTCGAGCAGCGACTCGATGTGCTGCTTGGCGGCCTCGTGGCCGGCTTCCAGCTCACGCGCGAAGGCGCGCACGGCATCGGCCACCACGCCCGCAGCACCCTCCGTCCCGCCCACAGGGTGCCCGTCAGCCGTCTGCCGCCCGGCAGCGCGGGGTGCTCCTGGGCCGGGGGCGCTGGCGGACGGGTCGGCAGGCAGGGTCCACCAGTGGGTGGGGGTGATGAACTGGCTTTCGAGCACGGCCAGGCCGTACCGCGCGCACGCGGTGGCGAGGTGGCGCCAGACGGCGGTGTAGGTGTCGGCGTCCTCGGGGCCGTGGCCGTCGCGGGCGTAGACGAGCAGCGCGACACTGCGCTGCCCCTTGCTGGTGGCGGGCAACTCGGCGACGTCGCCGATGAACGCCCGGGCGATGGACGGCCAGCGCCCCGGGTCCTCCGGGATGTCCGCGAGGAGCACCCGCAGGGGCTCACCGAACTCGGCGACGACGATCTGCCCGGCCGGTTCGCGCCCGAGCGCGCCGGCGACGAAGTCGGCCAGGTCGGCCATCGCGACGATGAAGGGGTTGTCGGACACGACTGTTCCTCGTTCCAGGTGGTGGGGCCGCGCCGTCGGGCGGCGCAACCGGTTTGACGTGGAGCGGCTAACGGGCGGCCGGGGGTTAGGCCGCGAGGAGCAGGGCCTTCGCCGTGTCCTTGAGCGGGCTCTTCTGGTCGTGCAGCAAGGTGGTCATCGCCAGGTTGGCCCGGTGCGCCTGCTCGGACAGCGCCTCGGGGGCCTTGACGGTGCGGAAGTAGTCCTCGAACTCGATGACGGCCTGGAGGGCGGCCCAGCGGGTGCCCCGGATGTTGTCCTGGGTGTGGGCCTCGGCGAACAGGTGGTGCAGCCGGTCACGCCGCTCCTCGTGGGCGGCGAGGATGTGCTTGCGCGCCCCCTCAGCCGGGGCCTTCCACAGCTGGGCAATCAGCTTGTCGAACTCCTGATTGGTCATCGCCTGCTGGTAGAGGGCGGCGGCCTCGGCCTCCAGGGCGGCGGCGTAGCGCTCGGTGAAGCCGAGGGTGCGACGGGCCTCCTCCAGCTGCGAGAGGGCGTCGACGGTGTGGCGGACCTTCCAGACCCGGTGAGCGTCGCTGACGGCGAGGTCGAGGGTGTTGGTGCACACCGCCCGGACCGGGGTCTCGACGGCGACGGCGGCGGAGCGGCCGTCGTGGCTGTTGGCGAACAGGGTGTACAGGTCGATGCGGTCGGCCGCGCCCTCGGGGTCGAGGGTGATGCTCGGCGACTTGACCGACATGAAGACGACCCGGCCGCCGTCGAGTGCCCCGGCGGTCTCGTAGGTGACGTGGCCGCCGCCGACCAGCTCGTCCAGGAAGGCGAACGCCTCGCGGTTCTGGATCGGGGTCCAGGTGTTGCCGACGAGGCCGCCGACCCAGTCGCCGGTGTCGGTACGGACGGTGGCGAAGCGGTTGGGGATCTTCTTGCCGAGCTTGCCCTTGTTCATCGGCAGGATCGGCAGCTTCTCAACCTCCCAGTCCAACTTGGCGAGGTGCAGCACCTCGTCGCTGGTCTTGGCCTCCTCGGTGACGGTGCCGAGGCCGTGCCAGGCGGGCTGGCGGTGGGAGTAGAAGGCGGCCTCGCCGGTGGTGTTGTCGATGGCGCCGAGGTCGGCCCGGCCGGTGATGACGTCGCTGTCGCGCATGGGGTTTCTCCTGTGAGGTCTGCCCGGGTTCGCGGTCCGGGCGGGCAACGAAGCTGACTTTCGTCTGCTTTCTTGACCTCAGTCTATTCTCGGGCGGACACCCTTGGGCACACCCTTCGAGAGACGAGTTCCGGGGGCCGCACCGGCCGGCGGCCCGCCGGGAGCCCGGCCGCGGCGGGCACCGAACCCGGGGTCAGGGCGGGCCGGAGCGACAGGGGAGGCTGGACGAAAACGAATCAAAGTCGCGGGAAGCAGCAGGTCATCGCGCTTTCCCGGATCTTGTAGAAGTCCGACGTCGGTCGGCCTCGCGACACGAACGGAGTAGCGGAGCGGCTCGCCAACGGCATATTTCTGTACTCACCCGGCCGTCGAAGCGGCTGAGTTGATCGGCCCCCTCGACGGCGCCGCCGGCCCGCGCGGCGCGCCCGCCACGTACCCAAGGAGACCCCCATGAAGTTCTTGCCCTCGCCGACCAAGGTCCTCGCCCAGACCCGCCTGTCCGGCCCCGAAGCCGCGTTCCTCGTCTCCCTGGTCATCGTGCTCGCCGTCCTGGCGCTCACCGGCAGGCCCGTTCCGGACGCGCTCCTCATGATGGCGACCGCCTCCAGCACCCTGATCACCCGTGGACACCCGGGCGGCGGCCAACTCGAGGGACGGAATCGCTGACCGTGGGGCGCCGCGCCAACCCCGTCCCGGCGAACACCGGACCGCGCCTGCGGGCGCTGGCCACCGCCTTGCGCAGGATGAAGGAGTCGAGCGGCCTCACCTACGCCGAACTCGCCAAGCGCAGCGCGCGCCGCGGCGAGCCGAAGGGCGCCGCCACCCTCAGCCAGGCCGCCGCCGGTCACCGCCTCCCCCGACTCGACACCGCTCTCGCGTTCGCCCGCGCGGCCGCGGACCCCGACGACGTACCCACCCAGCACCGGGCGACGCAGCACGTCCACACCCTGTGGACGAGGGCCTCCGTTGAACACGCCGCCCCGCTGGCCGCCGGCGGCCCGCCGCCCGCGGCGCAGGACGGGGCATCCCGCCCCAAGCGCACGCTGGCCAACCTGGCCCTGGGGCTCAGGAGGATGCGGGCGCAGGCCGGCCAACCGTCGCTCAAGGCCCTTGAAGGCCTGTCGGAGGCCGCCGGGTACCGGGTGCCGAAGAGCACCGTCCACCTGATCCTGGCCGGGCGTGTCCTGCCGACCCGGGACCAGCTCGCCGCGCTGCTCACCGCGGTCGACTCCGCCGCAGGATCAGGCCGGTCCGTGGTGCGCAGCCGGCGGAAGTGGATGGCGCTCCGCGACTTCGTCGAGTCCAGGGCCTCTCCCGCACCGCTCGTTCGCGTCACCGGCTACGGGTGCGTGGACGGCTCCCTCGACGCGCTGCTGGAGCGCCGGGACCGCGACGAGGGGATCCTGCGCAAGGTCGGCAAGTTCGCCGAAGACGAGGCCGATGAGCAGGACGAGTACCGTCTCGGTGTCACTTCCAAGCCCGCCTCGTGGGATGTCATGGACGACGAGGAACTGGCCGCGTGGGAGCAGAAGGCCCTCGAGGCCGACCTGGCGCACCGGAGCGGCCGCGACTTGCTCGCCGAGCTGCGTCCCTCGGCCGACAGTTAGCTGCTCGCGCGACGGTTGCGCAGCTCCAGCCCCGCTTGCTTGGCGTAGCGGGTCACCAGGGCCGGGGACAGCCCGGAGGCGTCGGAGATGCGGTACACGGGCACGGACCGGTCAGGGTAGGCGGCGACGACGCCTTCGAGGCGCATCTCGCGCATGGTCGTAGCGGTGTCGTCGATCGCCGCGAGCGGGTCGCGCAGCTGGTCGAGGAGGTCCATCGGCTCCAGGCCGGCTTCCTTGAGGGCCTCCAGTGCGGCTTGGAGCTCCTGGGCGGCGGCGGCGAGTCGTTCGCCGGGGCTCGCCGCGGTGCGGCGCGTCGTGCTGCGCTTCGGCGTCGCGGCCGGCTCCTTGCCGCTCATCGGTGTTCTCCTTCGTGCTGCGGTCCGGCCGGGGCCGGGGGTCGTCTATGTCTATCAGGGGCTGTGGAGGCTGGCGAACAGCGCGGCATGCCCGCGCCCTGCGGGGCAGGACGCGGGCATAGGCGCAGGCTTCTACAGCAGGGTGCCGATCGCCTCGACGGTCAGCTCGACCAGCAGGCGGGCGCTCTCGCCGCGCGGCTGGTGCACGCGCTGGGTGAGCTGTCCGACCACGATGACCCGGTCGTTCGCCCGCAGGGTCTCCGCCGTCTTGTGCGCGAGTTCCCGCCAGGCGACGCAGCGTACGGTCAGCTCTCTGGCCTCCGGGTCGCGCGGCTGGCCTGGCTCGGCGAGCCGCGGGCGTTGCAGGAGGGTGAATGTCGTCTTGGCCGGGCCGGGCGGCTGGTACAGCTCCGGGTCGCGCAGCAGGCTGCCGATCAGGGTGGCGTGGTTGGGGACGTTCACCAGCCACCGACCCGGTGTACGGCGTCAACCTCGCGGGGGTCGGCGGCGGCTGCGGCGTCCAGGCACCGGGCGATGCGCTGGAAGTGGCGGGCGGTCTCCATGGGGTGGGCGTCGTGACGCGGCCACCGGGGCAGGTCCCGCAGGGGCAGGGCGAGGCGGTGGGCTTCCTGGCGCAGGCTGCCGACCCAGTCCGGTACGGCGGCAGGCAGCGCGCCGAGGCGGTGGCACATCCGGGCGAGGACGAGGTGGTCGGTGTCACCGCGCCACGACCACAGTTCGGGGCCGGAGGTGTCCTTGAGGAACCAGTGGAGTTCGCAGGCGAGCCGGTCGCGGCTGCGCACGGCCGGGTCTCGGCGGTCAATGCGGCCGTCGTGCCATCGCAGGTGGGCGAGGCCGGGTCCGATCGTCTGGGTGGGGTCGAGGCGGGCGCGCCCGATCGAGCCGTTGATGGCGTAGTAGGAGGCGCCGTCCTCGCGCAGGAGGGCGATGCTCACCGGGGTGACGGCCTGGCCGTCGTCCTGGTAGGTGGCGGCGGTGAAGACGCGCATGGGGTCCTCTCAGTGATCTGCGGCAGGGTGGCCGGCGTGCGGCGCAGCGGGCGGGCCGAGTTCGAGCGCCTGCATGCGCTGCTCGAGGCGGTCGGCGCAGCGTTCGTAGGCGTCGGTGATGGCGTGGTTGCGGTCGGCGGCGAGGTCGTCCAGGCACATGCGGATGCGCCAGGCGAGCAGGTCCTGTGGGGAGGTGTAGCGGGAGCGCTTGGCGGTGCGCTCGTCGCTGCCCATGCGTGCGGACAAGATGATCCAGCGGCCGGTGAAGGCGTAGTAGTGGACCCACACGGTCCAGTAGCTGGTGCCGGACTCGGCGTAGGCGAAGCGGACTTCACCGATGCCGGGCACCCATGTCCAGTCGCCGTCCTGGGCGGAGCGGCGGATCGGGTCGCCGTCGGGGGCGAGGATTGTGATGTTGTCCGGGTGGACGTGCTGGAGGCCGGTGCCGTCGGGGGCGAGGAGGACGATGCACTCGTCCAGTCCTCCGAAGGGCCCGCCGGGGTGGCCGGCGCAGTCCTCGTTGGTGGTGACGGTGAAGATGCGGCCGTGCAGTTCGGTCTTGCTGCCGTGGTAGATGGCCCTGGTCGGTTCCACGGTGTGCTCCTGGTCTGGTGACGGGATGGGAGGGCGGCGAGGGCCCGGCGGCAGGGTGGTCCCTGCCGCCGGGCGCTTCGGGTTAGCCGTGCTCCGGGGAGAAGGGGTTGAGCAGCTTCCCGTTCTCGTCCGTCGGCGGGGTCCAGTCCATGAGGTCGTTCGGGTGCACGTGGCTCAGCACCAGTTCGTCACCGTCGAGCAGGTCGTACAGGTGCTGCTGGGTGCCGTTCTCGTCGGTGTAGGTGTCGCAGGTGCTTGTGCCTCGGCGGGTGGTGAGCATCCGGTGGTGCAGGGACTCCACGCGCCCGAGGTACTCCACGGTCGTGCCGTTCTCCAGGGGCGGGTGGGTTCCGTTGCTGAAGGCCATCGTCGTTCTCTCCTAGGTAGGGCCAGGGGTTCGCGGTCCCCGGCTGGCGGTACCAGCCTCCCGCACAAACAGACCTAGGTCAATAAAGAAGACTCAAGTACCTTCGGTTGGGCTCGCATGCTCCTCGGCTGCGGCCAGATGCGGAGCCAGGGCCCGTTCGACCAGGCCGTGGACCGCGCGCAGCGCCTCGTTCCAGCCCCGTGCCCACTCGTCGTCGCCTCGCTGCTGCCCGAGTTCGGCGATGGAGGTGAGTGCGGCGAGCATGGCCGGCACCGGCAGCAGGACGACGCTCGTCGCCCCGTCGTGCCCGTGGATCGGCTCGATGTCCCGGGCGTGGTCCCAGGCGACGGTGGAACCCCGCTCGCCGCGCCAGCGGGTGACCCCGGTGGAGCCGGCGGCGGTCGAGAAGATCGCGCCTTCCGCGACCACCCCTGTGCCGGAGACGCCGGTCACGTCGACGTCGCGGCGCAGCACGTACGGGGTGGGGGGCTCAGGCGCGAACTGGGCGATCAGGACTGCGAGTCGGGCCGCGAGGCGGTTCATGCCGCTTCTCCCATCGAGGTGTAGGTGCCCTTGGGGTCCTTGCGGATGGCGCTGCCTTCCTGCGGCAGGTCGCGGCGGCCGTCGGCGAGGTTGCGGAACCGCTCGTGGGCGCGGAAGCGGGGGACTCGACGTGCGGGCACGACCACCGTGCCGCCGGTCTGGGGGTTGCGGGCATTGCGGGTCGCGGCCTGGACGGCTTCGAAGGTTCCGAAGCCGGTGACGGACACCGTCTCGCCCTCGACGACAGCGCGCACGATGGCGTCGAGGACGGCCTCGATGGCGCGGGCGGCGGGCCGCCGGCCTCCGAGCACGGGGGCGAGGCGATCGATGAGGACGCGCTTGTTGACGGTCACGGGTCTACTCCTGGTTCGGTATTGGACCCCGGGCCGGGGGACGGTGTGCAGTCACGTCTCCCGGCCCGGGGGGTCATCGGGGCGCCTACGCGGATCGGGGCGCGGGCATCGGGGCCGGGCCCGGGGAGGGCTGCGGTGGCACGGCGGCGGGCTTGGCCGGGCCGGGGCAGCCGGGGCTGGCGGGCTGGGAGGTGACGACGGCCGGGGCGGGGGTTGGGCCGTCGGCATTGCGGGCCGCAGCGGCGCCGCTGATGCTTCCGAGCACCAGTCCGGCGAGGAGGGAGCCGACGAGCAGGGCGGTGCCGCGCATGGGCGGTGTCCTTTCGGGCGGGGAGCTGACCGGCCCCGCCGGGGCGGGGCCGGTCAGGGGGTGTCAGCGGCTGGGGGTCGGGCGGCCGGGGGTGACCGGCGCGCTGGTCGGGCTCGGGGTCAGGGTCGGGTTCGGTCCGGGGGTCGGGCTGACGTCACCGGTCGGGGACGGGGACGGGTTGGGGACGCAGGCGCTCGGGCCGCCGGTCGGGGACGGGGCTCCGAGGGTCGGGCCCGCCTGCACGTGGGTGACCGTGACGGTCACGGTCGGGGCGGGGGCCGGGGCGCTCTGCTCGCCGGTCTGCGACGGCAGGGTCGGGGCCGGGCTCAGCTGAGAGGCGGTCGGGACGGCCAGCGCGGCCGGGGTGGTCTCCAGCGCCGGAGCGGGCAGGGTAGGCAGCACCGGGGCCAGGGTCGGCAGCGCGGGGGCGGTCGGGGCCACGGTGCCGAGTTGCACCGGGGAGGCCGTCAGGCTCGGTACGACCGGGGCGGGCGCGGGCTGGGCGCCCGGGGCCGGGGCGGTCGCCGGGCTGCTCATCACCAGGGTGCCGGTGATGAACCCGGCCCCGGCCAGGCCGAGGGCCGCCAGAGTCCGCAGGTCCAGGCGCAGGGTGACCGCTCGGCGGGGGCTGCGGGCTCCGTCCCGGGCGGGGGCCTCGGCGGGGGTGGTTTCGGTCATCGGGCTATCTCCTTCATCGGGCCGGGGGTTCGCGGTCCCCGGCTGGCAGGACCAGCCTCGCACAAAACAGACCTGAGTCAAATAAGCCGACTCCAGTAACTTTCAGTTCGGGACGGGCACTCAAAGCGCCCGCCCCGCACGCGAGTTGACCCCTACCGACCCCGCAGCCCGTGAGCCGTCTGGTAGGCGTACAGCCACGTCAGCGGCCCGGTCAGCCCGTCCGCCGGCCCGAGGTCGCCGACGTAGTGCTCCTGGAGCGCCTGCACCTTCTCCAGATCCAGCTCCTCCATGTCCTCACTCGGCCCGACCCGGTACGGCGGCCCCCAGTCGCCGGCCTGGAGCCAGCCCTGCAACTGCTTGGCGTACGGGCTGTGCGCACCCAGTACAAAGTGCTCGCGACCGGGAAACGGCGGGGCCGGCACCTGGAGCTGCTGGCCGGCCTGGATCAGGTCCGGGTTGGCGATGCCGTTCACCGCGGCCAGCTGCGCCACCCCGGTCTCGAAGCGCCCGGCGATGGCGCTGAGGGTGTCGCCGGGCTGCACGGTGTAGACGCCGGCACTGTCGCCCGACGGCTGAGGGTCGGGCGTCCCGCCACCACCCCCGCCGCCGGGCCGGGGCGCGCCGCGCTGCACCCAGCCGTACAGCTCGTCTCCGGGGCACGACGTCGCATAGCCGTCCCTGTGGCCGCGGACCTCGCCGCCGGCGCCGCCCTGCGCCTGGCAGTACTCGATCGCGTCCACCAGGCCGTCGAGCATCGCGTCGGTCGGTGAGGTGATGCCCTCAGTGCCGACCATCGCGCATACCGCGTAATGGCCGGCGTTGAGCGCGGAGTTGCCGTTCGCGCCGTTCTTCCGGTTCAGGCCGCGCCCCTCGAACACGTACCCGTGGGGGCACACCACGAACGAGTAGGCGATGTCGAGCCAGCCCTCGCTCCGGTTGTTCTGGTGGGAGCGCTGGATGTCGCGCACGTGGCCGGCGCATCGGCCGTGGTCGCCCAGCAGGGCGCCAGGGACCGCCGAGCCCTCGTAGTGGATCTTGACGCCGCGCGTGGAGCTGATGCGGGTGTAGGCGCCGGTGGGCGCCGCCGCGCCCCACTCGGAGCGGGGGACGAGCTTCATCGGCTCGCCTCCCGCCCGCGGTCGGCCCGGTTGGTGTTCGGCACGGTTTCCTCCCCAGGTCGGGTGGTTGGTGTGCCGGGACGCTAGGCCGGACCGGTCGCTAAGGTCGCGCCGTCAGGCGGCGGGCGCCTCTGTCAACACGCCGTCCTGGTAGACGAATCGACGCTCACGCATCCGGCCGCGCACCAGGAACAGCGGCACCAGGCCGCCGCCCTCGGCAGGAGTGGCGCCGACGAGGTAGCCGGACGAGACGACCATCACCCACTCCTCGGGCTTCTCCAGGGTGAACCCGATCGCCACGGCGGAGTCCTGCGTGAGGCTCCGCTCGCTGGCACGGCGGGCGTGCGGCCGGGCGATGTGCGGGCACAGGGTGAGCGCGGCCTGCGCGCAGGCCTCGTGCATCGGCGGGTCCGAGTAGCAGCCCGTCTGTGCCGACATCGGTCCGCCGAGGAACGCGGCCGGCCCCGCCAGCGGCTCGTCGCACAGCGAGCACCGGTTCGCGAGGGCCACCCGCAGGGCGGCCGTGCCGTTGAGGGTCACGAAGTCGGCAGCGCCGCCGTCGTGCATGTTGACGACGGGGATCGGCAGGCCCCGCTTCTCGTCTCGTGGCCGGGCCGCCAGAGCGGGCGGCAGGTTGGTCAGGTCTGTGCTGGTCATCTCGTCCTCCGGGAGGCCCCGTTCGCGGCGGGGCTCGGCAACAGGAAGTCCGCCAACGCCGGGGCCGGCCACCGGACCGGCGTAACTCCAGCGCCGCGCACTCCCCGAAGTGGAAGGGAGGACGGCCTGCTGCAACAGGCTCCGGCCCGCTCGCAGCCTTCCCTCAGGAGACGAGGAGCGGGGCCCGGTGTTGGCGGACCCCACCACCCTCCCCACAGCCCGCCAGGGCGGACAACACCCTTACCTCAGCGGCCGGATGATGCCTTCGGGGGCCTCTCCGTCCGCGTTGAGCAGGTCCTGCGACACCCAGTAGGGCTCGATCAGCTTCGAGTCGGGGATGCTGCGGCCCGGGCCGGTCCACACCGTCCGGAGGTGTCCGCCTCGCTGGTGGGGGTACTGCCGCCAGCCCCCAGCCCCACCGTCGCCGCTAGCGCTCTGGACGGCGCTGCGCCGCGCCTCCTGGACTCGTGCCCGGGCGGCCTTCAATCGTGGGCCGAGCCGCCAGCCGAGCCGCAGGAAGGTGTCCGGCTTGTTCCATCGCCGCTGCTTGCCGGGTTTGGCGGCCTTGCCTCGCGGAACGGGCGGAGCGGAGATGTCCGCCTTCGACGAGCACAGGTAGACGGCGACCTGCAGCGCCCTGGTCACGATCGCGCGCTGGGCATCGGTCGGCGCCTCCTGACCGCTCCTTCGGGCAATCCTCAGCGCCAGGTCCTCGGCGGTGAACTTGTCGCCAGCCCTGGCAGGGATCGACAGGTGGCAGAACTCCAGCACCGGCGTCGTCCCACCGGGCAGAGGCGGCAGCGGGGTGCCGTCCTCGGCGAGCGGCTCGCAGATCACTGCGGCGGCGACCTCGTCCATCCGGTCGTCGCTGGTCAGGCACAGCAGCTTCTGCGGGGTGCGCCGCCCGCAGAACAGGATCGCCAGCAGCCGCCCCTTCCCGCCGCCGTCCACGCTGAGGTCGACCGTGGGCGGCTCGGCGAAGACCACCATCAGGTTGGGGTGGCGGGCCAGGTTGCGGAACAGCTGCCCCGGCAGGGTCCCGAGCCGGTACGTCGCCAGCTCAGACGCCATGTCCGGGTGCATCGCGGCGACGTTCTTCCCCTTCCTCCACAGGCGCCACAGTGCGGCCAGGGTGGTCATCTGCCGCACCTCGACCAGACTCAGGACCTCCTGCGGCACGGCGCTGACCAGGATGCCCCCGTCGATCGCGTAGTCCGGTACATCGCCAAGGCCGGCGCTGTGCAGCACGCGGTCGGCTGCCGTCAGCTCGGCCACGACCTGCTCAGCCACCGCAGCGGTAGCCCTGCCCAGTTCAACGTCCTTGCTCGCCATACGTCTTACTCCCTGCCCCCTTGGGCCCGTCCGGCCCGACTGAGTCCACACTCACCAAGGGGCGCAGAACCGGACAACAGCCTTATATGGCACGAGAGTTGACTTTCCATGACCGGGACGGACAACCCGGATGACACCATCCGGCCCGAGCTGGCCCGCGAGACCGAGCCGGCCTGCTACGGCTCCGAGCCCTCCACCAGCTCCGCGTCGACCACCGCCGCGTCCTCCTCCAGCTCTGCCGCGAAGTCCTGCCGGATCGCGGCCAGGCGGGCCGCCAGCCGCTCAACACCAGCCCCCGGGTCCACGGAGGCAACCGGCAGCTCGCCGCCGCCCGCCGGCGCGAGCTCGATCCGGGCCTGCGCCGCCCGGCCGAACGTCTCCGGCGCCAGGCACGCGAGGAGGAACTGGGCTGCCCGCCAGTCCGGTTGGGCAAAGTCCCGCTCGACCTGCACGACCCGCTCGCCGGTCTCCGGGTCGCGTACCGTCCGGGTGCGCTCCCGCACAACGTGGCCCCCGGTCGCCGCCTTCCGCACCAGCAGCACCAGCTGCGCCTTGCCCTCGCTGCGCGCGCGCGTGAACCTGTCGCGGAACTCGCAGAACGGCCGCTCACCCGCCCGGACCCGCAGGCCCGCCTCCCGCCGCTGCTGCTCCTGCTCCCCGCGCTCCAGCCACCGGTACACCGTGCTCGGGTGAACGCCGGCCATCGGCGCCGCATCGCTCACCGGAACGCCCGCCCGCACGGCGTCCAGGAGTCGCTTCTCCACCTCCGGATCGAGGGCGGGACGGCGACCGCGGCGGCTACTCACGCGGTCGACCGTACGTGGAACCCCAGGTCAACGGCTCCCCGAGAGCGCCAGCGCATGGAAACCGTCCAGTAATTAAACCCGGTTTCACATGGCTAATACTCTCAAGTTTTTGACACCAATAGAGGACCGGAAGCCCAGCGAATGCAGCCGTGATGTCTCAATTAAACCATGTTCCCCCGACATGAAAGCCTGAACTTGGGCTTCACAATCGGCGCCAATAGTCCTGCATCAAATCCCTGCACACCCCCGATGGAGTGTGCATCAATTAGCCCTTTCGGGCTAATCCGGCTCTGAGCCCCTGAACGACGCCAGGGCCCTCCGGAGCCGTATTAACGGGCCCGGTTGCGGGTCGATCCAGAGGCACTGACATGGGGATGCAGGCCCCGCCTCGACGGCCTCAGGATGACGATCAGGGGCGCAACCGCCAGGCCCACCCCGGCGCGACACGGGCGGCCTCGGATCGCCGGCTGAGACTCCGGCCTTTCAATGTCCTAGGCCTACGAACCCGCCAACTGGGGCGATTCGTGTGATGACTTTCAGGATTTGGCGAGGCATCAGCCAAGTCCTAGGATCAGGTGCGCGGATGCGAGCCGCCCTCGGGAAAGGGCGGCTCGCGTGTTCCGCTTTTCCGCACGCGTTAGCAGAAATGGAACGATGCCCATGATGGCACAGTACAAGGGCTCGACGCCTCCGCCTTCCATGGCGGACCGACCCGTGACCTGGCGGGACCTCGCGGTCTGCGGCCACGGCGCCCTGACCACGGCGAGCCTGCACAACCAGGTCGGGTGGCCGACGGCCACCTCGGCGCTCATCGGGCTCACCGGTCCGGTCCTGTGGTCCATGCTGCGCCGCCGGTAGCCGGGCGCCGACCACACGGGGCCGGTGGCAGCACCTGCAAGATCTTGCAGGTGCCTCCACCGGCCTTCCGGTCTCCTGGGTTACTCCCAGCCAAGGTTGTAGGCGATCTCGTCGTACGCGGTGCCGGTCGCGCCGCTGAGTACGGCGGGCAGGACGACCGTCCGGATCGTGAGCCCGGTGGCCTCGTTGATGAGGTCGCCGAACTCGGGGGTTCCGATCGTGGTTTGGCGGGGGCCGTCCTCGGCCTCCCAGACCGTCACCACGAGAGCGTCCGGGGGCAGGTCCGCGAGCAGGCTGTGCAGGCGCGACACCGTCATGGCGTGCCCCTCGTCGGCACTGACCTGAGGCAGGGCGACCACTGACACACGGTGGCCGGACTCGTCGCGTACCGCTGCCCTCACCGGCCACCCCAGCGGGGTACGGCCGGGGCCGCCCTGCCCGGGGCAGTCGGCGACGACCAGCAGGTCGTCGGGCATCACCCCCAGGAATCCGCGGAGGTCGCTGACCCGCAGCACGGTGACGGGCAGGTCAAGAGGAACCCTGAGCAGCATCGTTGTTGTCTCCTTGGTGTGGGCGGCCGGGATTCGCGGTCCCGGCCTGGCCCTGCCATCCTCCCGTGCGGAGTGCCCCGTTGGGCACAACTCCCTTTGCCTGTCAGGAGGGTGCGGGGATCAGGGCGAGCACTTCGGCGCGGCGGGTGGGGTCTGCGTGGAGGGCGCCTGTCAGGTGGCTGGTGACCATCGAAGCCCCGTGCGCGCGGACACCGCGCAGGGTCATGCAGGCGTGCTGGGAGCGAATCAGGCAGGCCGCGCCCTGGATGTCGAGGTGCTCGCCGAGGGCGTCTACGACCTGCTGTCCGAGTCGCTCCTGCACCTGTGGGCGGGCAGCGAGTTCCTCGGCCAGGCGCGCCAGCTTGGACAGGCCCACGATGCGCGCCCCGGGGGTCGGCAGGTAGGCGACGGTGGCGCGGCCGGGGAAGGGCAGAACGTGGTGCTCGCACAGGGCCACGAACGGGACGTCGACCGCGGCGATGAGGTTCGCCCGTTCGCCCTCGGCGGGGAACGTCACCTTGAGGTGCCGGGCCGGGTCCAGGTGGACGCCGGCGGTAAGCTCGGCGAGGGCTTTGGCCATGCGGCGCGGGGTCGCGGCTGTGGACTCGGTGTTGCACGGGATGCCGAGGGCGGTGAGCAGGCCGGCGGCATGCTCGGCCGCGCTGTCCAGGTCGACGGTGTTGCTGGGGGTGGTCATCGGTTGCGTTCTCCAGGCCACAGCAGCCCTTGCTGCCGTATCGTCAGGTTCCAGTTGCGTGCGATCACGTCGTCGGCCAGGGACCGGGCGACGGCGATGATGCGCTCGACGGTGGTCCCTTCGGGCATCACCCAGGTCGCGTGCGGAGGGATGTGGAAGCGCTCGACCAGTTCGGCGATCTCCTCGAGGTCGTCGGGGCCGGCGGCGACGAACTTGAAGCGGGCGCGGCCGCGGTGGGAGAGGCCGGCGAAGGCCGCCAGGGCATCCGGCTTGATCCGCCGTTCCTCCGGCATGCCGGAGTTCGCCAGCTTGGGGCTGACGTTGAAGGCCAGTCGTGGCACGCCGAGGCTGACGGGCTGGGGGGCGCGGGTGCCGTTGGTCTCGATCTCGACGCGGCGGGTGGTGTAGCGCAGCACGGCCATCAGGGAGCGCCAGGCGTCGGTGCGCTGGTGCAGCAGCGGCTCGCCGCCGGTGATGACGATGAGCGCGTGCGGGTGCTCGGCTGCCCATTCGGCGAGGTCGACCACTGGGACGCGGGCGATCTCCTTGCGCAGGTCGTACCGCTTGCTGTCCCAGGTGTACGGGGTGTCGCACCAGTCGCAGGCCAGGTTGCAGCCGCCCAGGCGCAGGAACAGGGCTTGCTGCCCGGCCGTCGGGCCTTCTCCCTGGATGGTGGGGCCGAAGGTCTCGGCGACGGGCAGGCCGGTGTTCGGCAGGACGAGGGCGCTCATGGGGCCGCCGTCCAGGAGGCGGCGTTGACGGCGGTCTCGGATACGCCGACGTGGGAGACGTACGCGCCTGCGGCGCGGGGCAGGGTGTGCAGGGCCTCCGTCGCGACCCGGCCGAGCAGTTCGGCGACGGCCTCCACGCTCGGCCAGCCGAGGCCTGCGGCGTGCTGCTCCTGCTCGGCGGGGTTCTTGGCGCCGAAGCGGAACAGCTTGCTGCCCTCCCCCGCCAGGACCGGAACAAGGGTGTCGGCGGCCCCGAGCATGGTGCCGTGGTCGAGGAAGGTGTCGATCCAGTCCCGCAGGGCCCGCTTGAACGCGCCGAACTCCACGACGGTGCCGGCCGCGAGCTCCGAGGCGGAGACGGTGACCTCGACCACCCAGGAGTGGCCGTGCAGGTTCTCGCACTTCCCGGTGAGGTGCGGCAGCCGGTGTGCCGTCTCAAAGTTGTGGCGGACGGTGACGGCGTGGCTCACTGCTGCTCCCCCGCATCGCCCAGGTGCACGATCGCGCCGGCCTCGCCGTCCTCGGACACCTCGACCCTCGTCACCCGCAGGCCGACGCTGCTGAGGTGCTCGGCGAGGGTGCGGGCCAGGGTCTCGCACGAGGCAGGTCCGCACTCGCGGGCGCCCGGGCCCCACCAGCCGCGGATCAGGTCGCCGAGGTCGTGGAACTCGGTGTCGCGGTCGTCGTGGGCGACGGCGACGGTGACCGTGATGTGGAACAGGTGGCGGTGCCGGGCTCGCAGGTAGGAGCGGTGCTCGGGCGCGGCGGGCCAGTGGTGGAATCCGGGCAGCTGGACCTTGGTCCAGACGTTGGCAGTTGGCTTCACGAGGATCGTGCCTCCGGTTCGGTGAGGGGCGGGTAGGACGGCTGGCCGAGCAGCTCGTCGCGGGTGGTGCGGGCGACGCGCCACACGGTGGTGGTGGCGTCGACGGTCTGCGCGCACATCAGGCAGCAGGGGGTGCGGCCGCGGGTGGGGTGGGCCGGCTGGTCGAGGTCGTACGCGAAGCCGCGGTCGATCACGCCGACCTTGCGCAGCAGCGCGGAGTCGACCCGCACGTCCGGCCAGCGCAGCGGGCCCAGCCAGGTGGAGGAGTCGCAGGAGTCCGGGGGGACGGCCAGGCACCATTCGTTGACCGTCAGGCCGAGGACGTGCACCCACAGGTCGGGGTACTGGCGGTGCCGTTCCCACAGGGTGTGCAGCAGGCGTAGCCGCACCGGGGCCGGCGCCTGGACGACGTTGCCGAAGCAGATCCGGTCGTACTGCTGCGCGAGCTCATCGAAGTAGTCCCAGCCGTCGACCAGCGGGTGGTAGACGGGGATCGGCGTGAGGCCTTCGTCCTCGAGGCGGGCGCGGGTGCGGATCTTGTTGTCCCGGCCGCCCTGGTCCAGCTCGATGTAGCCCCACAGCCGGTCGCCGTGGCGGCGCACCAGTTCGACGTACCGGGCGTAGAGGTCGTCGAAGCCGTCGATCTCCTCCGGGGCCAGGCGCAGGGCCTCGTCCATGGAGACGCCGTGGGCCCGCTTGTACTGGTTGGTCAGCCAGAAGATCCCCGAGTCGAGCAACACCTGGTGCCCGGCGTCCAGCAGCTCGACCAGCCTCCGTTCATGGCCGGCGGTCAGCAGGTCGTTCGTGGCGAGCAGCACGTGGTGCGGGTAGTGCTCGGAGTCACCGGCGGCGAAGTACACGTGCCGGTCAGCCGGGTCGAAGGCGCCGCCGCCGGTGCGCTTCACCGCGGCGCGCTGGTGGCTCGGGCTCATCGCTGCTCCCCTTCCAGCGCCATGCCGCCACCGGTCAGCTCCTGGACGCGGTGGGCGGCGTGCCTCCAGCAGGTGCCCAGCGCCGTCGCAGCGTCCGCGCACAGGCGGGCCGCGGCCTGGTAGGAGGTGCTGTCGCCCGGGGCGTAGCGGAAGCCGGCGGGCAGGTTGCCGACGCGGCGCAGCATCGAGGTCTCGATCCGTTGGTGGTTCCAGCGCAGCGGCGCCAGCCAGGACGAGGAGTCGCAGGAGTCCGGGGCCAGCGGCAGGCACCACTCGTTGGTGGTCAGACCGAGCGCGTGAATCCACAGGTGCGGGTGCTTCTGGCGGCGCTCCCAGATCGTGTGGAGCAGGCGCAGCCGGACCGGGGCCGGCGCCTGGACGATGTTGCCCACGCAGATCCGGTCGTACTGCTCGGCCAGCTCGTCGAAGTAGTCCCAGCCGTCCACCAGGGGGTGGTAGACGGGGATTGGCGACAGGCCGAGGTCGTGGAGGGCCGCGCGCTGTGTCCGCTTGTGCAGCAGGCCGCCCTGGTCCAGCTCGATGTAGCCCCACAGCCAGTCGCCGTACGTGCGGGCCAGGTACACGTACCGCTCGCGCAGTTCCTCGAAGCCGTCGATCTGCTCCGGGGCGAGCGCCAGGGCCTCGTCCATGGAGACGCCGTGGGCCCGGCTGTGCCGGTTGGTGAGCCAGAAGATGCCGCTGTCCAGCAGCACCCGGCACCCGGCGTCCAGCAGGTCGCGCAGCCGCTGCTCCTCGCTGTCGCCCATCAGCTCGTTGACGGCCGTCAGCACGTGCGGGCCCGCGTTGAACTCGCCGCCGCCCGCGGTGAAGTAGATGGGCCGCTCCGACCGGTCGAACGCTCCGCCAGCGGTCGGCAGGACGGTCGTCACGACTCGTCCCGGAGCGTGGGCGCCTCGCCGCTGATCCGCTTCCACTTGTCCAGGAGGTGACCGGCCAGGTAGCGCTCGGGCTGCACCATCACCAGGCGCCGGCCGACGGCGCGGTCCGCGAAAGGGGCGAGCGGGGTGGGGTAGGGCAGGAAGAGCGAGCCCTCGATGAGCAGCGGGGTCCACGTGGGCCAGCCGTCGAAGACCTCGGCGACGACGAGGCGGTGGTCGCCCAGCTCCCACACCTGCCCGGTCTCGACTTGGTGCTCGGGCTCCCCGACGGTGACGCCGGCCAGCGCCAGCAGGTCGCCGCGGTTGATCTGCTCGGGCTCGGCGTCGTCGTCCGCGTCGCTTGTGTCGTCGGCCGGGTCGCCCGCAGCGACGTCCTGGAGCAGGGCGTCGATCTGGGCGTGGTCGAAGCCCGTGGCGGCGAACAGCGCCGGGTCCACCTGCTCCAGATCGGACAGCATCGCGGCCAGGCCGTCGCCGTCCCAGCCGCCGACGGTGGTCAGGTGGTTGGAGGCGATCAGGTAGGCCTCGGCGTGCGCGTCGTCGCGGGATGCCCAGCCGCGCACCACGGGGACCGTCCACGTGCCGTCGGCGGTGACGACCACGCCCTCCGGGGCGGCCTTGCCCGCGTCGCGGCGGCGCGCGAGGGTCTCGTAGCGGCCGTGGCCGGCCACCAGCCGGTCGGTGCGTTCGTCCAGCAGGCCGGGCTCGGTGAAGTCGAACTGCTCGACGGAACGGTCCAGCCCGTCGTCGTCGTGCCCTTTCGGGTTTCGGGCGGCGGGCCGGATCTCGTCCAGCGGCATGTAGTCGATGTAGCGGGGGGCTGCCATGAGCGGGGAACCTAGGCCGCCGACAGCGCTTAGGTCGCGTCGAGCAACTTCCGGCGCTGAGGTGGGGGTTCAGCCCCTGGCCGGGCCAGCGAAGGGTCGATGCGGGTACCGGGCGTGGATCGGGCCGATCCGGCTGAACGGGTCGCCGAACTCGGCGACGAGCTGTTCGTAGATCGGTGTGCCGGCGTCCCCGACCGGCCGCGCTGACGTGAGGTGTGCGGCGGGCCTGAGGGCTGGCGACCGCTGGGTGAACCAGGGCGATCGAGGCGCGTCGGGCGCGGGGTCGTACGGGCTGGTCACGGTGTTCCTCTCAACTTGCCTGCGATGGGCGGACGTTAGATCAGCCCACGGACAGCGGGGCCGTTTCGACGCCCGGGGTGGACCTGGCCAGGCGCCGGCACGGAGCGCCTGGCCAGGGAGAGCGATGCGCGCAGGATGTGGCGGCCTTACTGGCTTCCACGCACCGGCGGGGCTCCGCGCGTGGCCGCGCGCACCCGGCGGACCTGGGTGTTGCCGGACGTGCGGGACCGCTTGGTCGGGTAGTCGAGTTCGTGCAGTGCCGGGCGCTCATTGGGCGGGTTGTCCCAGAACGCTTCGAGCTGCCGGACGCGACCTTGATGGTCCGGTTCGGGGTCCTTGAGCCGTCCGGAGGTGCGCACATACTCGTACTCGCCGTAGGTGTCGGGCGGCACCCCGTCGAGCAGCGCCTTAGCGACGTTCTGCGCCTTCTCGGCAGCGGACTTCGCGGCGCGGTGCCGGTCGTACTCGCTGAGGGCCCATTCGATGTCGGCCTTGTCGGTGACGAGGGTGTACGACTCCGGGGAACGGCCGACCGCCTCGGCCTGGAGCATGCTCCAGCAGTCGACGCGAGCCGGGCAGAAGCGTCGGCAGATCACGTCGGTGCTCGGCCCGGACCTGTCCCGGGGCAGTGCGGTGCCCAGGTCGAGGGCCGTGGCGATCGCGGTCAACCGGCCGAGCGCCCGCCGGGCGGCCTGCTCATCGAACGGGCGGGTGAACTCCTCGTCGCTGCCGCTCTTGCGCTCGAAGTAGATGATCCTCACCTCGGTCACCACCTCGCCAGCGAGGCGCAGGGCGAGGGCGTACAGCTGCGTCTGGTCCCACTCCGTCTCGGGCGGGCCGTCGTCGCCGACCAGCGCCCATTTCCAGTCCCCGGCGGTCTTGTAGTCGTACAGGACGCCGGTGACCGGGTCGTACTCGTCGTAGCGGCTCGGCCGGTCCAGGCCGGGCAGGGTGACGGACTGCTCGTACAGCCGCCACGGGTAGAGGGCGCGCCGGCGGCGGGACACCGAGTCGTGGATCAGGGTTCCGGCCCTGGCTGCGCGCCGGTCGACAGGGGCCGGGACGTAGCCGCGTGGCGGGTTCTCCCGGTACCAGATCGCACGGCGGCAGGAGCTGGTGTCGGAGGCGCCGATCGACCACTGGCCCGGCTTCTTGGGGCGGCGGGAGCGGCGGCGGCGTCCGGTGCGCTCGGACGCCGCGAGGTCGTCGCCGAGCCGGGCGTGGGCTGCCGCCTGGGCGCGTTCGAGGAGCACGTCGGCGGGGTCGCGGCGGTAGCGGGCGCAGCTGGTGGAGGTGTGGCCGCCAGAGCGCTTCTGTCCCCGGTGCGCGTGACGGGGCGCGCCACAGCGGCACGGGAGTGGGCTGGGCCCGATGAGACGGGCGCGGGCTAGTTTGCGGGCTTGCTCGATGAGGGGCTGCATGAGGTGTCCGTGTGGGCAGGCCGCAGGGCCGCGCGGCCAGGGTGCGGCCCTGCGGGTGGAGTAGGCGGGGGAGCGGGCTAGCCCTCGCGGGCGTCCTCTCTGCCCCACACGGTGGTGTCGGGGTCGAGCCGGATCAGCAGGCCGCCGGCCTCGACATGCTCGGCCGCTTCCGGGTGGGATCCGAGCGCGGCCGCAACGTAGGGGCGCAGCTCGGCGAGCAGGACGGTGAGCTGCGCCGTGTTCGCCTTGTTGAGGCCGATCCCGGTCGCCTTCCGCCATCGGTCGGTGATCTTGGTGACGGTGCTGCCCATCGCGGAGGCGTAGGCGCGCAGTTCCTGGCGCAGCTCGTCTGCGGTGGGCGGCTCGTCTTCCGGTCCGGCGGTCGGCTCGCCGGCCTGCGTGCCAGTCACCGGCGTGCCCTGTTCGGCGCTGTCCTCGGGGGTGGTGCCGGTGGAGGCGGTGACGACGGTGCCGGGGATGACCGTGCCCGGCTGCGCCTGGGCGCGGGCCGACCGGCGACGCTGCGCCGAGTCCTCGCGGACCTGGTTGGCCTGGGCGGCGTCGGCCTGCTCCATCTCGGTGTGCTCGTAGATGTTGACGAGTTCGCGGGGGAAGGCCACCCGCCACGCCTGGGCCTCGGCCACCTTGCCGATCATGTGGACGCCCATGGTCGGCCACAGTCCCGACAACACCTTCTGCCCGGTGCGCGAGCCGTTCATCCACTCGTCCTTCGTCACCGCGAACTCGCTGAACAGCGCCACAGCCTGACTGATCGTCTGGTCGCCAGCGATGCTGTAGTGCTCGATGCGGCACATCGCGGCGGCGGGCAGTCCGGGTGCGAGCCACACCTCGACCCATCGGCGGCGGTTGATCCCGTCTTCGCCCTGGATCCACCACGCGGGGTCGTCCTCGGGGCCGGTCCAGAACGGGCCGATGCGGCGGATGAAGCGGCCGCTGCGCTGCCCGATGTGCCGGAAGCCGTCGATCCCGGTCTGGGCGGTGTAGTAGACCTCGTCCTGGCCGAACACCTTGCGCTTGCGCGGGATGTAGTAGATCTCGCGGCGGAAGGGGTCCAGGCCTGTGCTCTTGCAGATGTGGAAGAACGCGACCTGCTCGGCTGTTGGCGCGTCCTTGAGGCCGATGGTGGCCATCGCCGCGCGCTGGGCCTTCGTCCAGAACCGCTGCTCGCCGGTGATCTCGAGGACCTGGTCGGCCGTCTCGATGGCCATCTCCGCGCGGTTGTCCGTCAGCGGAGTGACCTGTTCGGACACGGGTTGGGTCTGCTCTGTGGGTGCTGTCACCGAAAGGTGCCTTCCTTGTCTCCGTGGCGGCACCGGGGTTCGCAGGCCCCGGTGTGGCTGCCTGCCTCCACCCTCCCGTCAGTCCGGCCTGCGTGGGAACACCCACCACGTGGCCAAATCGGCTGCGGAGAAGGGAGATTAGGAAGTGTGGCCGCCGGGCCCGCGGGTTGCGAAGCCGCCCGGGTCCGTGTGCTCCCCTTGATAGGAGACAGCCCCGAAGGGCTTGTTGCCAGAGCACGCGGCCGGTCGGCCCGGCGGCCACATCATCACTCTAGGGTAGCGCCGGCCGCAGACACAGGGCCGGCTACCAACCGGCCCGGCGGTCCGGGGCGGTCGCGCGCTCCAGTGCTCCGGCGCCGGCGTGCTGCCACAGGCCGTCGTAGAACGTCTTGGAGGCCACGACGGCGAGGGCGACGGTGGTCAAGGCGGTCTGGGCGTGGGCGATGTCCCCGCGGGCGAGGACGGTGACGATGCCGACGATGCCGGAGGCCACCGCGCCGACGACGGCGCGCACTGGCTTGCTCCAGTGCGGCTGCTGGACGAGTGCGGTCGCCCAGGGAGTGACGGCGCCGAGCAGCAGGCCCCACGCCTCGGTGTCGTTCAGGATGTTCAAGATCGTCTCCTGGTGTTGGTGATGGGCGGGCTTGGCGCTCAGAGCGGCCAGGTCGTGACGAACGCGACGCCGGCGGCGGCCAGGTAGCCGGTGGTGAACCGGTAGCGGGCCAGGAGGCCGGTGCGCGGGGCTACTCGCGCGGTGGCCGTTCGTCCCTTGACAGCGCGGCGGGCAGTCCCGCGAGGGTCAGGCCCGTGATGATCACGCTCGGGTCGGCCGGTGGCGTCCATGCCTCCCGCACGATCACTGCCGCTCCGAGCAGGAACAGGACCAGGTCTCGGATCGTCTTCCACCCGGTGATCTCGCTCCATCTGGTCCTCCGTCGGTGTCGTCGGCCAGCGGGAGGCTGCTGGTCGTCCGGGTCCCGTTCCACAGCGGGGGACGGTAGGGCGCGGCGGTGTCTACGGTCGCGTCGAGGTGCCGCGCTGTTCGGCGATGGTGGACTCGAGCTCGGCGATCCGCCGGTTCAGGTCGGCTTCCCGCGCGGTGCGTACGGCGATCTCTTCGCGGGCGAGGGCGAGTTCCGCCTGGGCGTGGCCCCAGGACTCGGCCATCTGGTTGCGTAGCCGGGCGATGTACGGCTCGGCGTCCACGGTGATGGGCTGGTCGTTGTGCTCCATGGTGGCGGGGGCTCCGTTCACTTCGTCGGGTTGGGGGTGTCGTTGGTGGTTGGCCGGGCGCTGGCGGCCGCCTTCCGCAGGTGCTGGACGCCGGTCCGGAGCAGGGCGGCTTCGGCGGGGGTGAGCCGGCGGCGCTCGGCGGTGCTGAGCAGGCGGTCGAGCTGTTCGGGGGTGGGGCCGTTGGTCATGCCGTGTCCTCGCTGCGGCGATGTGCCTCGTCGCGTCGGGGCACCGCGGCGTCCCACACCGAAGTGGTGAAGCTGTCCGGGCTGACGCGGATCGCCTCATCCTCGGCGGGTAGTTGGGGCTGGGCGAGTTGCCGCCTGGTCTGCTCCACGATCTCCGTCTTCGCGGCCACCCCTTCTGGGGTGATGCCGTGGTGGCGCCGGATGATGTCGAGCGGGTCCGTCGCGGCCTTCGCTGCTGCCGTGCGGCGCGCGCCCGCGGCCGGTCCGGCTGTGACGGCGACGCGGGTCCGCTTGGCGTGGGCGATCCGTTCGAGGTGGGCTTGGCGGGCGGTGGCCCGGTCGGGCGCGTTGTGCAGGGTGACCGGCGGCGGTCCCCCTGCGGTCGGGCCGGGGATCTCCTGGGCGGCGTGGACGGTGAGGCTCTTCGCGGTGGCCGGATCGGTGTGGCGGTCCTCGCGCGGGTCCGGAATCCACGGCTCGTGGAGCAGCATGTCGAGGATGGTGTTGATGCCGTCCGGGGTGGTGTGGTCGATGTCGTACTCGGCGGCCCGCCACTCCAACGAGGAGGTCGGGAAGACGGTGACGTGGTGGTCGCCGTCGGGCCGTTGCTGGCGCACGGCCCAGCACTGCGTGGACCCGACAGCGATCCGGGCCGCGTCAAGTACCTGGTACTGCTCGGGCATGGTGGTTCCCCGTTCGTGTCAGATGCGGAAGCACCAGAAGCCGATGGAGCCGTCGGCGCTGGCGGCGTAGAGGGTGGCGGTGAAGCCGGTGGTGGAGGAAGCGGTGACCTGCCAGGCTTTCACCGCTTGCCAGTCCCACAGGGTGATGATCGGCACCATGTCGGACTGCATCGTCGGCCCGTAAGAGAGCGACATCGAAGTCCAGTTGCGCATCCCCACCCGGCCGGTGAACAGCCCGCGGTCCGGCTCGGCGTACCAGTAGTTCAGGAAGGTGCCCTTGTACTGGAGGGTCGTGGCGTCGATCCACAGCTCGGTGTTGCCGCCTTTGTCGTTGCTCCGGCCGATCTGGACGCCTGTCTCCGAGGCGATCACGTAGCCTTTGGGCGAGTCCTCGACCATGTACGCGAGCGCGGCGCCTTGGCTCGCGTTCATCCGGACGGTGCCACCCCACGGCCTCTGGGTGTCGGTGCGGATGGTCTCCAGCGCGGAGATGTTGTCGGTCAGGTAGAGCCGGTAGGCCGTCGACTGCCCGTTGTGCTGGAAGGTGCCGCTGTTCAGACCGATGTACGCCGCGCCGTTGTTCCCGCCGACCGCGTTGATGAAGGCGTAGTTGTTGCCGTTGGTGGGGAAGAAGCGGATCTCGGGCAGGCCCCCGCCGGGGTTGATCTCGATGCGCTGGCCGCTGGTGCCGCTGGACAGGCCGCCGACGATCCGCACGTCCCCGGTGGTCGCGGACACGGAGACGGTCTTCACACCGTTGGCGTTCCACGCCTCGATACCGGCGGAGTTGAGCTCTACCCTCGCGCCGGCGTCGGCGGTCTTGATGCGGGCGGACACGGTGAGGTCGGCGTTGAGTTTGCCCACGGTCAGCTTGCTCGCGGAGACGGTGCCGATGTTGGCGTCCTGGATGGTGGCGAGCGCGATCTTCGCGCCGATGATGGTGGCGTCCGCGAGTTGGGCCGTCCCGATGATCTGGTCGGCGAGGTCGGACCTGATGACGACGGTCGGCGCGGCGGAGGCCTCGGCGGATGGCTGCGAGGTGTTGCCCGCCCGGTCGCGGGCGACGAACTTGACGTAGTAGGTCGTGCCGTAGGACAGGCCGGTGATCGGGGCGCCCGCCGCTCCGGCAAGCCGGTCGACGATCGTCGCCGCGCTGGGGGTGAACCCGGCTGCCGTGGAGGCGTGCACCTCCAACTCGGCGAAGTCCGCGGGCATTGCCTCGCCCGCCGATCCGCGCCCGTCCCACACTGCCCGCAGGGCCCCGATCAGCGAGGTCACCACGGGCTTCGACGGCACCGGGGGCGGCGTGGTGTCGCTGGCGAGAACGGCCTCCTCGGACAGCCGCCAGGTGGAGGAGTTCCCGGAGGCGTCCACGGTGCGCACCCGGGCCTGGACGCGCTGCCCGGCGGGCAGCTGGTCGTAGTGCGCGATGGTGCCGTTGACGGCCTGCTCCGGGGACCACTGCGGGTCCCGCCCCGCGATCCGCAGGCCGGGCAGCAGGTAGGAGACGTAGTAGTTGCCGGCGTCGTCGTACACGGTGCCGTCGGCGTTCTGCGTCACCGCGGGCCAGGACACCGCCAGCGCGGCGTGCTGCTGCCCGTCCCGGTCCAGGTAAGCCCAGGAGCCGAGCAGCACCGCGTCCGGGGCCTTGGGGGCGACAGTGTCGTTGCGGTCGCCGAGCGGCGGCAGCGGGGTGCGGGAGGCGGTCGCGGAGCCGTTGGTAAGGGCGTCCAGCTGCCTCTGTACCCGGATGCGCTGCTCCACGAACAGGTCGTTCAGCTCCAGGCTGCTGCTGGGCTGGCCGGCGCCGTCGTACGTGGTGGCGATCGTGCGCACCCGCAGCGGCTCCAGCGTGGTCGGGTCGGTGCGCCGCTGGTCGTAGCGGATGTAGTCCCCGGGCCGGTAGTCGGTGCCGGGCCGGTGCTGGGTTGCGGCCGGGTCGAGTTCGATCGTGAAGCCCTCGGAGGCGGCGCCCATACCGCCGAGGGTGACGCGCGCGAGTTCGGCGAGGGTGGCGGTGTCGGTGATGCCGCCCCGGCCGTCGAAGGCCTCCCGGCGTCCGTAGCGGGCGGCCGCGGTCGGGTTGACGACTTCGGCCAGGTTGCCGGAGTCGCCAGAGGCCAGCAGGTGGGAGCGTACCGAGCGGCGGGAGCGCTGCCGGGGGCCCTTGAGGACGTCCCGGCCCAGGTACAGCACGATGCCGGGGTGGTCGGTGGCACACGCGGTGTCGGGCACATAGGCGCGCAGCCGGTAGCCCTCCATCCGCACATCGGCCCACCCCGCGCCGGTGATCGAGGTGACAGTCTTGAGCAAGTCGCCGCCGGCGTCGTACTGGACGGTGTACGTGGTGGGCCAGGGGCGTCCGGCGCTGTCGGCGGCCGAGGTGAAGTCCCACGTGATCTCGGGCAGGGCACTGCGGGCCTGGGCGCGCTGGAGCAGGGTGGCCAGGACGGCCCCGGGAGTTGCGTTGACGAACGGGAAGTGCGCGTCGAGGCCCTGCACGGCCTTGCCCGGGGTGTGGCCGACCGGGTAGATCACGGCGCGTTCCAGCAGGGCGAGTGCGCCCCGGCAACCGACCTGGACCGGCCGGGCTTCACCCGCGTCGTCGGCCGGGTCGTCGCCGTCGTCCTCCAGCAGGTACCGCTCGGGCTGCTCGACGCCGTCGATGACGAGGGAGATCCGCGGGTCGTCTCCGGACAGCAGGCCAGCGCCCGGGGCGTTGCGCGGGTAGGTGAAGGTCAGCGCGCCGGCACCGTTGTGCTCGGCCTGCGTCTTGAGGTCGGCGGGGTAGGGCAGCAGCCCGAGCAGGTTGCCGCTCGGGCTCAAGACGCGCAGGTGCACGGCCACGGTGTTCTCCGGTCAGGTCAGGTAGGCGCGGCGGCCGGTGACGGCTAGCTGGGTGGTGGGGCCGGTGTTGGTGCCGGTCAGGCGCACGCTCGGAGGCTTGCCGGGCCGGCCGGGGGCCAGGCGCAGGAAGGCGGGTCCGGTGTTGGTCAGGCGCCCCGGGTCGGGGACGAAGCCTCCGCTGCCGGTCAGCTGCCAGGTGGCGGCGTCTACGGTGAGGGTCTGCCCGGCGCCGATCTGCCCGGTGTAGGTGAAGGAGTCGCCGGTTCCGTCGGTGGTGTCGGTGACGGTCGGGGCGGTGATCGGGCCGGAGAGCAGGTAGGCGAGTTGCTCCATGGGGGCGGTGGCGTCGGCGAACCAGGTCAGCGCGAGGTCCTGGGGCACGGGCGTGCCGGGGACGGCCGCCTGGGTGCTGGTGTCGGTGGACACCCAGTACCCGGCGGGCACGTTGACCTCGAGGCTGATGCGCATGCCGCTCTGGCCCAGCGGGGTCGGGGTGAGCGCGGACAGCACCTCTCCCTCACAGCGGCGGACCTGGCCGGCGGCGGTGTGCCGCTCGAAGGTGAGCAGCCGGTGCGGGCGGGCGACGACGCGCAGCAGGTCTTCCCACGCCGCCTCGACGTCCTGCCAGCCGCCGGTGGTGGGGGCCAGCCACAGGGCGAGGGTGAACTTGCCGGGGCCGTGGTGCTTGGGCCTCCACAGTTCCCCGATGCGGTTGGGCACGGTGGCGTTCGCGCCGATGACGGCCGGGGTGCCGGTCAGGCCGGCCCGGTACTCGACGTCGCGTACCAGGCCGTCGGTGAGGTCGTAGCCGTCCACCAGCCAGCGTTCGCGGGCCATCAGGCGCTCTCCTTGTCGAACAGGCCGAAGCTGGCGAGGGCCCGCAGCCGGTTGTTGACGGTTTCCCCCGGTGTCTCGGGCAGCGGGTTGGTGATGTACTGCACGATCGCGCCGGGCGAGATGACGGTGCCGATGCGCTCCCCCTGGACGCCGTCGGCGAGTTGCCCGCGGGCGGCGTTGATGGCGCTGACGGCGCCGCCGCCTCCGAGTCCGCGCACGGCCTGCGGCGTCAGGATGCCTTCGCCGGGGCTGAGTCGGGCCAGGGTGCTGTCCTGGCCGGGCGCGTAGCCGGGCACCACTCCCCCGGTGGCGTAGCCGCGTACGAAGGCCAGGACGCCGTCGACGGCCCGGTTGACCATGCCGCGCAGCATCGTGCCCCACGTGTTGTCGGGCATCCAGTTGAACCAGGACCGCACCGGGTTCAGAGCCTTGCCGAGCGCGCCGGCGGCCCAGCCGCGGAGCTGGTCGACCGCGCCGTCCACGAGGCCGCCGAGGAAGAAGCCCTGCACGGGCGCGCCGGAATCAGCGAGGCGACCTGCCCGGGCGGCGTCGTTGAGGGCGGTGATGCCGCCTTCTCCACCGAGCTGGCGCACGGCCTGCGGCACGAGTACACCCTCACCCGGGCTGAGCATGGCGGGCACGGTGTCGCGGCCGGGCGCGTAGCCGGGCACGACGCCGCCTCGGGCGAACCCGACGGTGAAGCTGGGCAGTTTGCCGAGGCCGAAGCTGTCGGCGATCCAGTTCCAGGCCCGACGGATACCGCCGTCGTACACCGTGTTGACGAGGAAGCGGATCGGCGGGGCGAAGATCCCCGACAGTTTGCCCCAGGACCAGGCCGCGAAGGCGACCATGCTGTCGAGGGCGTAGCGCACGCCGTCCGCGAGCCCGCTGAACGCGCCGTTGACAGCGTTACGGAACCAGTCGACCTTCTGATAGGCCGTCACCAGGCCGAGGACGATGGCCGCCACGGCGGCCACGATCAGCATGATCGGGTTAGCGGACAGCAGGGCCATGGCGCCGCGCACCGCGCCGATCGCGTTGGCGACGAACATGATCCCGCCCGCGACGCCGGCCATCGTCAGCAACGCGGAGACGAACGGCGCCATGCCGGGTATCGACAGCAGCACCTGCACGGCCGAGGCGACGGCCTGGATGACGAACAGGAACCCGGACAGCGTGTTGCCGAGGCCGCCGAGTTGGGCGGCGATACCGACGATGGAGCTGAGCAGCCCGAGCAGTTGGTCCCACAGCTGGCCGTTGCCCAGCGATCCGGCCAACTGCATGACCGCGGGCAGGACTTCGGTGCGCAGCCGGGCGATCAGCGGCGCGAGCGCCGGGTTGTTGGTGAAGTTGAACCAGGCGACGCCGAGGGCTGCGACCAGCCGACCGACCTCCTGGAGGACGGGGACGGTGTTGGCGAAGTACCCGGCGAGCTTGGCCTGCGTCTCGCCTTCGCCCGTGAGCGAACGGAAGGAACTCGCTGCGTGGGCGAGCGAGTTGAGGAGCTGCTGTCCGGCGGGGGCTGCGGCACGCCCGATGTTCAGAACACCGAGGCCGATGTCCCGCAGGATGCCCCACAGCTGCGCGCCGGTGTCCCCGGCGCGCTGGAAGAACCCTTCGAGCTGGCCGCCGTCACGGCGGGCCTGGATGAACGAGGCCGCCAGGGCAGCGCCGCGTTCGGTACCTCGGGCGAGGCGCTCCAGCAGCGGCGCGGCGGCGGCCGTGATGTTGCGCAGGCTGTCGGCAGCGCTGAGGCCGGCGTTCGCCAGTGAGCCGATGACCCGCGTGTTGGTCGAGGCGACCTGCGCCAGGTCCGTCCGCCACGGCCCGGACGCGGCCATCTCCGCGCCGCGCTCGGCGGCCTGGCCGAGCACCTGCCCGGTGTCGCCGATCGCGCGGTTGAAGATCGGCAGCAGGACCAGGGCCCGGCCGATCCCCCTCTCCAGCGGAGGCAGCAGTGCCTCCTGCGCAGTGTCCCGCAGCCCCCGCAGGACCGGCTGCACCGTGCCGGAGAGGAACCGTGCGAAGCGCTGCCCGGCCGGGGAGAGCGCGTTGAGCGCCTGCTCGGCAGCATTGGCGGCGCTGCTGGTGCTGTTGAGCGCCTGCGACTGGTCCCGAACCGCGCGGGCGACGTCCCGCTGGGCGTCCGCTACCTGCTCGGCGGAACGTTTCTGCTGGCGCTGCGCCTCGCGCACCGCCTTGTCGAGGTCGGTGTGCGCGTCCTGGACCTCGCGCACCGCCTCGACGCGGGCCCGGGCGGCCTGCTGCTCGGCCTCCCGGACGCCCCGGACCGCGTCCTGCTCTGCCTCCTGGGCGCGGGCCAGCTGCTCCTTCGCGGACGCGACTTGGTCGCTGCCCTCGACGCCCTGCTGGTTGGCCTTCTTGACGTCCTCGGCGAGCCGCTTGTTGCGGGTGCGGACGTCCTCGAGCTGGTTGACCGCCTCCTGGTAGGAGACCTGGGCTTCGCGCCGGTCCGTCTCCGACGAGAACGGGCTGACGTTGACCTGGTTGAGCCTGGAACGGGCCTGATCCAGCGAGAGCAGCGCCTTCTGCTCCTCCAACGGCCCGCGGGCGGCGTCCCGGTTCAGGTCCTCCAGGGTGCGCTGCGCTGCCTGCCGGGCGTCGTTCAGCGCCTGCTGCGCCTGCGCGGCGGCCTGGTGCGCGCGGGTGACCGTGAGCTCCGCCGCCGCCAGCTGCCGGTCGGCGGCGGCGACCGAGGCCGCTGCCCGCTCCTGGACGTCAGCCAGCCGGCGCCGGGACTGCGCGACCTGCTCGGCGCCGCGAAGAGCCTGCTCGTCGGTGTCGCGCTGGGCGGTGCCGAGACGGCGCTGCGCGTCCGCCACCCGGTCGGCGGCAGCCTGCCGGGCCTGCGCGGAGGCGCCCGCCGCGCCAGCGGACTGCTTGTCCGCCTGGCCGAGGGCCTTGACGGCGGCGCCGATGCCGGAGAACGCGGCGAGCAGGGTGCCCAGGCCCTGGACGGCGGCGCCCGCCGCGCCGGGGAGGGCGCCGAGCAGCCCGACCGCGGGCGCGGCTGCCGCGCCCATCGCGAAGAGCCCGGCGGCGACCTGGGTGAGGGCCTGGCCGAGGGCGAGCGCCCCGGAGGCCATCGCGGGCAGTCGGGCCAGCCCGGCGACGGTGGAGCCGAAGCCCTCGGCGGCCTGGAGAAACCCCCCGGACTCACCGCCACCGCCAGCCGAGCCGCGGGCGTTGAGGGGGACGTCGACCGGCCGGGACGCGAGCGTGCGGAACGCCGCGAGGCGGGTGGTCGCGGCGGCGGTGTCGACGTCGACCCGCACGCGTACAGACAGGCCGGCCAGCGCTTCCTTGACGCGGGCGCGCAGCCCGGCCGTCTCGACGTCCAGGTCGAGCTTGACGGTGGCAGCGGCAGCCTCGGCGGCGATCCGGACGCGCTGGCGCAGGTTGCCGGTGTCGAGGCCGACCCCGACGCGCACGTACGCGGCGCGGGCGGTCGCCGCCCGCACCTTCTCCGCCAGCCCGGAGGTGTCCGGGTCGACGGCGACCTTGATGCGGGCGCGGGCGGCCTGCGTGGCCGCCTGGACGCGCTGGCGCAGCCCCGCAAGGTCGACGTCGACCGTGACCTTGATCCGGGCACGGGTGGCCTGCGCAGCGGCATCGACGCGCTCGCGCAGCCCGGAGGCGTCCGGGTCCAGCCGAACCTTGGCCCGCAGGTTGCGCACCGCCGCGTCGACACGGGCCTTCGCGTCCGTCGCGAACCCCGACGAGTCGGCGACGACCTCAACAACGAGGCGACCGGAGTCGATCTCCTCAGCCACGCCCGGCCGCCTTTCCCGTGCGGCGCAGCACGGCGACAGCCCGGGCCATGCCCTGCCCAGCATGCTCGTGCCCGCGGCCGGCCCTCAGATAAGCCGGACGCGGCAGCTCGACCGGCCTGCGCAGGCGGTGCTCCGCCGCCAGCACCGACACCAGCTCCACCAGCTGCGCCAGCAGCTCCTGCGTCAGCCCCCAGCGATCCGCACCGACCTCCGCCCCGTCCCGGCGCAGCAGGGCCTCAGCAGGCAGCCCCCGCATCAGGGTCAGGAGGCGTCGAGTGCCGACGAATCCAGGGTCACCGGGCCGTCGCCAGACACCGCGGGCGTCGAGCCGGTAGTACCGCTGGAAGTCGGCTTCGAGGTCGTCCCAGCGCTCGAAAGCGACTCGGACGGCCCCATGAGTTCCCCCAGGCCCGCACCGCCCGGGAAGTACTTCGCCCAGACCGCGCGCACCAGCTCGAAGATGTCCGGGTGGCTGGGACGCTGCTCCATCAGCCGGGCGAACCCGTCCTCCCCGAGCAGACGGCGGCCCATCTCGGCGGCCGCGGCAAGCAGGTCGGACGGCAGCGACGGCTCCGAGCCGAGCACGTCCACGATCAAGCTCGCAGCCTCGGTCTGCTGGTCGCCCTGCGCCTGCGCGGCCTCCACCAGGGAACGCAGCAGCAGCGGCAGGTACGGGATGCCGACCAGCGGCTCCCACACCGCGAGCGGCAGCTCAGCCGGCAGCATCGCCACGGCGGCACCGCCGAAGATCAGCGGCTCCTCGCCGACGGTGTACTCGGCCTTGGCCGCACGGGCCTTCTCGGCAGCAGCGGCCAGACGGCGCTCACGGGCGGCGTCCAGGTCGATCCCGACCACGTCGGCTCCTCGGTCTGTAGGCAACGGAACGCCGCAGACCGTAGGAGCCGGGGATGGGTAGCGTCGCGTCCAGCGCCACACGAGAAACTAAGGGTGCCGACGGATATCGCCGCCTAGCACGCGGGGAGGGGCTCTGTGCCCCGGTGGCTCCTCCCCGCGTGCTAAGTGGCGGCCAACCCGGTCGTTAGGCCCGGCGAGCCCTCCACCAGTCCCCGACGATCACGAACAAGCAAGCTTCGGCGGTCAGCCACATGACGTCGCCAGCCGAGAAGCCGCCGACGGTCCCGCACACGAGAACGCCGAGGACTACCGCCGTGAGCCCGTCGAGCGCGGCCCGACGGCGGATGGCCTGGATAATCCGGCCACGGAGGACGGACTCAGCAGCAAGCTCGTGGCTCTCTGCGGAGCCACGCGCGATAATGCCCATTGGGTGCCTTTCTGACTCGATCAGGTTGGTGCTGCAACCGTCGCCCCCTCGCTGGTTGGCCGTAGGAAGCACTGCGGGGGGCGGCGGGTTCTCATCCGCGAAGCGCCAGCACGGACTTCGCGTTGTTCAGGTCACTGCTGGATGGACTTATTGGCGTACGCCCAGACGTCTCGGAATGCCTGCTTCACACCGGCGTGGAACTGATCGCTGCGGTACGGACAGTCCTCTACCCCGGGAGGTGCCATCTCGGCGGGGAATGCCTCGCCGAGGGCTTTGTGCCATGCGGGGGGCCAACCGGTCGGCGACCGACAGGCCATCTCCAACTCTCGCAGGACATCCGTGGCCGGTTGGTACTCCGCGCGCCAGAGGATGGACAAGAGCAGGGGGACGTCGAACTTCTTCCGATCGAGCCAGACCATCCAGTCCCAGGGCGCCTGCTCGGCTAGCTCGAAACCCGTACGGTACCCGTCCTCGTAATCTTCCCGAGCCGCAGCTCGAAGCCGGTCGGCAACGACCGCGACACGGGCCTCCGCCCACTCTGGCCGGTAGGGCTGACCCTCCTTCTCCGGGGCGAGGAGAGCCAGCGCTCTCTGTACGAGCTGACTCACGTTGTCCTTCTCGTGAAGGGCATGTGCCCGCGCGAGAAGCGCATCTGGGATGGAGACCGATACCTTCGCCATGCGCCCAACGGTAGCACCATTGGGTGTGACTTCCAAGTAGGAATGGTAAGTATTACCTCAAGGTGCTACCAGGCAGAGGCGGGTCTGCCCGCTTCGCCCGACCAGCTGCGGACACGACGATGCCCCGGCCGAAGGGGAGGCCGGGGCATCGCGGGGTCGGGCGGCCCCAGGGGGGAGAGGGCTGCCCGACGTGATCCACATTAGGCGCACGGGCTGCGGATGGGCACAACCCCAAAACACCTACTGCTACGTCGAGTTCATGCCGCCGCAGGGGCGAAGCCAGGGTCGTCAGTCAGGTCGTACCACGGGTCGCCGACGGATCCGCCGATCACCTTCATCTCCAGGGGCAGCGTCGACTCGGCGTCGTTGGGGAACTTCTGGTTCACCGACGCGACCTGCTCGCACAAGGGCACGATGCGCCGGTAGTGCTTCGCGCCGTCAATCAGCTCGACCACCGCCGCGAACTGCTTGCGGCCGCCCACCTTCGGCGGGCTGTAGCGGTAGAAGGTCTTGCTGTTCTGGGTGACGCTCGTGACCTCGCCACCGCCGTACACCGCGACGATGTTGCCCGCGTTCCACTCCTGCAGCTCGACCTTGATCGTCGCGGCGTCCTCGGTCTGAATGGTGCGGGCCGTGTACCTCAGCTGGTGGCTCTTGAGGTCCTCGAACTTCGGGTCGGTGTTCCACTCCAGACTGCCCGGCTTGAACAGCCCGGCTTCCTTCCACCCGGCTGGCATCGCCGCCACCGGGTCGGTGGGCGCGACCGTACCCGGCACGGCCAGGTACAGACGGGCCATCTGCGCAACGAACATGCTCTCCGCGGGCACGACCGGCCTCCTCAACGCGGACCGTCAGAAACGAGCCGGACCGTAGGCCGCGCCGAGCAGTAACGTCGCGCCGGCACCGCGCGTGGGGCTGTCGCACAACTCGCGCAATGGCCCCGATCACGCGGTCGGCGGGTGCGCGGTGACGGCGAGCACGGCGACGTACCGGGCCTGGCCGGTCGGCTCCGGCAGCCACCCTCCAGCCGACAGCGCCCGCACGGCGGTCACCACCGGCCGTCCCGGGACGGCGGCCTGCGAGGCCAGCTCGTGCAGGGCCTGGATCGCGATGGCGAACACCCGACGCAGCAGCGGGCGGGGAACCGACCGGTCGAGGTCTCCGAGCGCTTCGACCTGGAGGTGGAAGGTGGCGGTCCAGCGCCAGCCCGGCACGGCACCACCGGGGACCTGGGTGATGCGGATACGGGGATAGGGCGGGGTGTTGCGGGCCCCGACCCGGCCGGGCCCGCCGAGCGCCTTCGTCAGCTCGGCGTGCCCCGCCAGCCAGGCGACAGCCAGTTCCTCAGGATCCAGGGCGGCCAGGTCAGCCACTCGCCTGCCCTGTCGCCTTGTTCGCCGTCGCCTTGGCCACGGCCGGCTTGCTCTCGACGGCGGCCTTGAGAGTCTTGGCGACCGCGGCCGAGTCGGCGGGGTCCAGGTCGGCGACGTACCCGGCGCCGATCAGCTGCCGGGCCTCGTGGTGCAGGACCTCGATCTCGTCTCCGGGCAGCAGTTGCTCACCGTGCCACGTGAGGTGGTGGGCGAGGACGATGCGGACGTGGTCGGGCTGGGCCATGCCGGCTCCTTCGGGCGGTGGTGGGTGACCGGCGAAGGAAAGCAGGGCCCGGCCCCTACCGTCCGCCTCTCCGCACCGCGCCTCACGCTGGAGCGGGCCTCGCGCGGCGGGTCAGCGGCGCCGGGCGGCGACCTGGGAAGCGGCACCGCTCATGAAGTGGGTGCCGTCGCCGTGCGCGTACTCCGCCTCGGCAGCTCGCGGGAAGTCGCATGCGACTTCTGCCCGGGTACGCGTGCCGTCAATGGCGGCCTTGCCCGCCGAGATCGTCACGGCGACGGCTTCCGGGTCCTCGGTGACCGTGCACCGGCACCCCGCTGTCTCCTCGACGGGGCCGTCGGGGTCACGCGGTCCGGAGAGCGTGGTGTCCCCGACGGAGAAGGGAAGCGGCGCCGGTACGGTCTGGCCGTCGGCGGCCTGGTGGCTCGGCCGCGCATGACCGTCTTCCTGGGTGTGCCAGGTCTTGGCCGCCGGGGCTCGCCGCCGGGCCTCCTCCGCGACGTCCTCGGCCAGGCGCTGGGTGTGCCGCAGCATCAGCGGGGCCAGGCGGCGGGCAACGTCGGAGGGCAGCTCGAGGTGCGCCATCACGGGTGCCCTTCCGGCCGGGTGCCGCCCGAGACGCGGGCTCGCCCCTTGATCCGCACGTAGGCCAGCGCGGGGTCGTCGGTGTTCGCCAACCGGTCGGCCACGAGAACGGTCCACTCGGCTCCGGTGGACGGCTCCACCACGACGTCGCCGACCAGCAGGGTGCCGGCCTGCGCGTCCAGGGCCAGGTGCCATGTGCCGTCGGGCTGCGGCACGGCGCGGCCTGGCCACGGTCCCCGCAGCGGGCCGAGCGGCCCGGTGACCTCCGCGCCGTGCCCGTCCAGGACGGGCGTGCCACGGGTACGGACACCGAGCTGCCGGTCTGCCAGCACGACCGCCATCACAGCCCACCCGGCCAGAACTCGTGCCCGTACCTTCCGGGGATCGTGAGCCCGGGCGGGTTCGGCCTCGTCGGGGACTGGTAGACCCGGCGGCCGCGCAGCCGCCACCGGTCGGTCGTGGCGAGGTCCGGCGGCGCGAGCACCACCGGCGGCTCAGCCGCGGTGTCGTAGGTGACGGACTGGCCCTCCACGGAGGCGGAGGCGACGCGGCGCTGGCGTGCGGGCGCGTCCGCCAGCAGCGGGTGGTGGCACGCCGTCGCCCGTACCCACAGGCGCAGCGGGGCGGTCTGCGGGTCGGCGCGGGCGTCGATGCCGGCGGTGTAGGTGACTGTGTACGTCGGCGTGCCGAAGGGGCCGGACGTCGTACCCGTCTCCAGGACGGCGGAGATCACCGCGATGAGGGGGCCGTGGCTGAGCACCCAGCCGTCCGCCCCGGCGCGGACACCGCTCTCGGTGTACTGCGCGGGGAACAGCGGCCGGCCGAGGTGCCCGATCAGGGTTTCCTGGGCGTCCTCGACCGCGACCTCGATACGCTGCCGCACCGGGTCACCGAGGGGGGTCGGGTAGCCGAGGCGGCGGGCGACGTCCTCGGCTGTCACGATCAACTCCACCGTCGTCCTCCTCGCTTCTGGATGGCGAGGAGGGACGGTAGGCGGCGCCCTTTCTTGTGTCCTGCCGGGCTTCGTGGCGCGCGGCCGGGACTACGGTGGTTGCCTCACGAGCAGCTGCCGGTCATCGTTCACTACCCCCGCGAGCACGTGCTCAGGTGTCCTGGTGGCGGTCCAGCCAGACGGCCGGGTCCTGGATTTCCCGGTTGGTCGGCATCCATTCCTCGTCCTTCAGAAGGCGCTCGATCGCGGAATACCCGCCGAAGGCGTAGACGGCGGCGACGAACTTCTCACCGAGGTCGTAGGCATCCGCCCGGGGGGACTCAGCGACGAGCCGGGTGAAGAGCTCGGTGGGCTCGGGTTCATCGTCCAGGCGTTTGCATGTCGCGACACCGCACAGCCTCTCGGACGCCCTCGCTTGGACCCAGGAGGCATGGCCTTCCAGGACAGCGGACGGGGCGCGGTACTCGTCGCGGGGCCACTTGGCCTGCTGGTCCTGGAGGCCGAGGCGCACCATGGCGTAGGGGAGCGCCGCGTTGATCTCGAACTGGCCAAGGTGCACGACCTCGTGCGCGAGGCAGCAGGTCAGGAAGCGGTCAGTGCCGCGGGACTCGGCATGGGCGGTGGGCATGACCACCAGGGCCGGAGCGCCGGAGCGGTAGATGATGGCGCCCTGGACCGCGGGGGCGAACCCTTCTGCCATGGTCTTGCCCTTGGTCTTGACCGCCATCCTCGCCGACGCCCTGAGCAACCGGCGCTTCACGCCGCTGAGTTCAAGGGATTCGATGCCCCTGTCGACCATCAGCAGGCTGTGCTCGGTCTGCCACGCGACGAACTGCTGCGGGCTCGCTATGCGCACAGTGATGTGGTCGGGAAGCGGCAGCTGGGAGAGGTCGGCTGCCAGTGGGATTGCGGCTTCCATCAGCCGTTCGTACCGGCGCTGGTCGTCGGCGCTGGCGCCGGCGTCGTTGTGGATGGTGAACATCGTGGATCTTTCCGTGGTTGGGCGGTTGTTGCGCGGCCTCGCACCCGTGGTGCGGTGACGTTGGCCGTGGTGTCGAGAGGGAAGATCAAGGGCAGTACCCGGCGGGCCGGTAAGGGTGGGCGGCGCGGGGCTCTACCCCTCCGCGACCGCGAGCATCAGCTGATCGTCGACGGCTGGGTCCGTGCTCGCGGTGCTGACGGCCAGGGCCGCCCGGATCAAGCCGTCGTGCGACAGCCCCTGCGGGTAGTTGCCGAGGTGGATGCCTTCGGCGGGGTCGTACTGCTCGGCGAGGAGGCCGAGGTCGCTGCGCACCGCCAGCAGGCGGTCGAGCAGGTCCTCGGCGTCGCCGTGCCTGCCGATCAGGGCGAGGGCTTCGGCCATCCAGAAGGCGGTGGCGAGGAACGCTCCCTCGTGTCCGGACAGCCCGTCCACGTTGTCGGCCGCATCGGCGCTGGTCGGGTAGCGACGGAGCAGGCCGCCGCCTGCGGCGAGTTCGCGTTCGATCGCCTCGACGGTGCCGATCACCCGCTTGTCGTCCGGCGGCAGGAATCCGGTGCGGGCGATGTGCAGGAGGGAGGCATCCAGGTCTCGGCCGTCGAGGTACTGGGTGAAGGTGTTGCGCTCCGCGTCGTAGCCCCGGGCGCACACCTCGGCGTGGATGGTCTCGGCGGTCGCCGCCAATCCGCGAAGGATCTTCTGGTCGCCGGCTTCGTGGCGTTCCAGGACGCGCACCGCACGGTCGAGGGCCACCCAGGCCCACACCAGGGAGGAGACGTACCGGCGCGGGGTGCCCCTGCTCTCCCACATCCCGTCGTCGGGTTGCTCCCACAACGCCTGGGCCTTGAGCGCGAGGGCGAGCAGCAGTTGATCGGCGTCGGGGCACGGCGGAATGCCTGCGTCGTCCATCTGCGCGAGCAGGTCGGCGAGTTCGCCGTACACGTCCAGTTGGTGCTGTGCGGCGGCGGCGTTGCCGATCCGGACCGGCGTAGAGCTGCGGTACCCCGGCAGGTGGAGCTGAGGCTCCTCTGTCGGGACCGGGCCGCCGTCGAGCCTGTACAGGGGTTGGAGGGCGTCCGGGTCGATGTGCGTGGTCAGCCAGGTCCGGTAGGAGGTCGGCTCCTCGGTGTACCCCAGCGCCAGGAGGGACTGCATCATCCACGCGGTGTCGCGCGGCCAGGTGTAGCGGTAGTCCCAGTTCCGCACACCGCCGATGGGAGCGGGCAGCGAGGTGGTCGGGGCCGCGACCGCGGCGCCGCCGAGGTCGCACAGGCCCTTGAGGGTGAGCGCCGACCGCAGGACCGCGTCCCGGTGCGGGCCGTCGTAGGTACAGACGGACGCCCAACGCGCCCAGTACTTCTCGGTCTCCTCCAGCACGGTGGGGTCCGTCAGCGGGGCCGGCGCCGGACTGCCGGTGCGCGTCCACGTCAGCGCGAAGACCAGGCTCTGCCCGGCCTTCAGCGGCACGTCGCAGGAGGCCGTGCCGCGGTTGACGCTGTGGCGGGGCCCGTCCAGCCAGTAGGTGTCGTTGCCGGCTGTCACCCGCAGCCGGGGTGTGCCGTGGCCGACGTACCGCATCTCGGGGGTGAGGGAGCCATAGCCGGGGCGGGGCCGGAACTCGGAGGCCAGGCGCACCATGCCGCTGCGGCAGGTAGCGACGCGCACGACCGTCGGCGGCGCGTACCCGGTGGCGTCGGGGGCGGGCAGGAAGTCGGTCACCGCCAGCACTCCGCTGCCGGTGTCCCAGACCTGTTCGACGGCGAGGGTGTCGCCGATGTAGTGCCGTCGGCTCTCGGTCGGCGTGTTGGTGTACTTCGCTGGGCCGACCCGCCAGAAGCCGGCCGAGGCGGTGCCGAGGAGGCTGGCGAAGACGGCGGTGGAGTCGAAGCCCGGCAGGCACAGCCAGGTCATCGTGCCGTCGGGTCGGGTGAGCGCGGCGGTGCGTGTGTTGCTGAGGAAGGCGTGCGACTCGATCAGCGGATCGGGCACAGTAGAACTCCTGGGGCGGGATGGATGGTTGGTGTGGTTGCGGCCCTAACCCGACGGCCGCCATGGGTGGTGCGTGTGGTGCGATGCGCGCGAGCGCGGTGTCGTCGCCAGGGCGCGGCCCGGCGATCCGCAGCAGGCCTGCTGCTGGCGTGGTGGTGCGTCCGATCACGGGCCTGGGCGGCTTCGCAGCCGGTCAACAGGCGGCGGGGGCCTTCGGCGAGATGCCCGGCCTGGGCTTGGGGTGGTACTGGGCGCAGGAGGGGCAGTCGGGGTTGCGAGGGTGCGTGACGGCGTGCGGGGTCTGGTCGGCGGGGGCGATGAGGCTGTGCCGCTGGATGGTGCCCGCCGGGTTGGCGCTGCGGGTGCCGGTGAGGTGGGTGAGGGCGGCGTGGGCGGCGTAGGTGCCGGCCAGCAGTGCGCTGGTGGAGATGACGGGGTTGCCCAGGGGCCGGGGCAGGGCGGCGGCCAGGACCTCGCCGTGGGTGCCGGGCAGTCCGTAGGCGGTGGCGTCGAAGTGGCGCAGGCACTCCCAGCAGGGGGCGTCGCCGGTGCCCGGCGTGTAGAGCCCGGTGCTGATCAGCGGGCCGTGGTAGCCGGGGTCGATCCACGCGCAGGAGGTGCTCAGGGCCGCGCGGTTGGCGGTCAGGCGCAGGTGGTCGGGCTCGTCGGCGGCGAGGATGAGCAGGTCGCACTGGCGCATCAGGCGTGCGAACTGCACCTGGAGGGCGATCTGTTCGGGGTACAGGACGACGTCGAGGTCGGGGTGACGCTCCAGCAGGCGGTCTCGTGCCGCGTCGACCTTGTACCGGCCGATGTCGGCGCGGATGTAGAGCGTCTGGCGGTTGAGGTTGGAGTCCTCGACGCGGTCGTGGTCGGCGAGGATCAGGCGGCCGATTCCGGCGGCGGCGAGCGCGGCGGCGGCGGCGAGGCCGACGCCGCCGATGCCGACAACGGTCACCGCGGCGCGCGCCAGGATCTGCTGAACGTCCGCACCGGTGCGGCCGGGGTCTTGGTCGACCATCTCCCAGTACTCGATACCGCGTTGGTGGAGGTGGGCGGCACCGGGGTCCAGTCGGGTGGCCGGGCGGGCCGCGGCAGCGTCCTGGACGTGTCCGGCCCGGATCAGGTCGAGCAGCAGCCGGTCGACTTGGGCGGCCGGGACGTCGGGGTATCGACTGGCGACCGCCTGGATGAGCTGATCGCTTGCCAGAGTGCCGTCCAGGAGCTGGAGGAGGTACCGGCGCCAACCGCCGGGGTCGGGGAGGGTGCTTGCGAGGCCGGGCAGCGACCCGATCTGGATCCGGCCGTCCGGTCGGATCGCGGGCTGGTGCTCGGCCCGCAGGCGGGGGTGGGTCACGGTGGGTTCCTCAGGTCGAGGGTGAGGCGGGGGCGGGGGCGGGCCCAGCGTGTTGCCGGGCCCGCCCTGTGCGGTGCCGGTGCGCTACTGGCCGGAGACGGTGCAGCCGAGCAGTTCGTGGGTGGCGGCCGGGCGCAGGCCGCTGTCCTGCGCCTGCTCGGTGTCCTGCGGGTCGACGGTGGCGGCGGTGGTGGCGTCCATGATGATTCCTTCAGGCTTCTAGAACGGAATGGTGGCGAATCAGCCGGAACCCATGAAAGCATTCACGAGCCCTACCCGGAAGGGCTTTCCCAGGATTTCACAGAAGACTTTATATGCCCTTTTTTGGGCAGCATTAAGCTCCACCCAGGAATAGCTTCTGGGCGGTTTTGAGAAAGGGTTCAGAAGTGGCTTTTTTCCTTTCCGGTCTGGATGATGTGCTGGCCGGATACGCAGAGCTGGTGCCACCGGGGGACCTTGTGCCCTCGGTGGAGGAGCTCACCCGGCGGCTGCACGAGGTGGCCCGGCGCGCCCCAGGGCTGTGCCGGGTGCGGCAGATCGGCACATCACGGCAGGGGCGGGCTCTGGACGTGCTATCGGTTGGGGCCGGACGGCGCCCGATGCTGATGGTCGGCGGCCCACACCCGAACGAGCCGGTCGGCTATTCCACCATCGCGTTCTTGGCCGAGCTGACAGCAGGCCATCCGGAGTTGCACGACGGGATGTCATGGCATTTCGTGCCGTGCGTGGATCCGGACGGCGCCGCCCTGAACGAGAAATGGACGAGCGCCCCGCTCGACCTGCACACCGAGCACCGCTATTTCTTCCGCCCGGCGATGGCAGAGCAGCCGGAATGGACTTTCCCCATCCCTTGGCGAGGCGGTGTCCATCGGTTCGATCTGCCGGAGCAGCGGGCGCTGGCCGACCTGGTAGACGAGCTGGAGCCGGCCGCCGTCGTGAGCCTGCACAACTCGGAGTTCGGCGAGTCTTTCTTCGTGATGAGCCGGGACGTGCCGGGCCTGGCTGCCCACCTGGCCGCGGTCGCCGCACGGCACGGGCTGCCGGTCGGCGAGGCCGCCCCGTCGGACGTCGTCGGCTGGCCGGTCCTCGGCGCTGGCGTCTATCGCATGCCGCCGATCGAGGAACTGGTGATCCGCGACCACGACCAGCAGGCCCCGACGTACGGCGCGCACCTGAGCCACTACGCCGCCCGGCACGGGTCGCTCACGCTGCTGCCGGAGGTCCCCCGCTGGCACACCGGCGTCCGCTTCGGCGACGGCTCGCCTACCGCCCTCACGTCGCTCGCCCGGGCTCTGTCCAGCGAGAGCGACCAGGTACGCCAGTTGCTGCACCAGGCCGGCCCGCACGATGACGCATTCGCGCGCGCCGCCGCCGACACCCTGGCTGTGGCCGACACCGTTACCCGCGCCTGGTTGCTGCGGGCCGGGGACACCGCCCCGGTCACGGGGGCAGATCTGGCCGAGGCCCACTACGCCCGGGTCATCCTGACGCTGCGCTCGACCGCGATGGCATTGCGCTCCCTCGCTGAGGCGCGTTCGAACCTCGCGGCGCCGCAGGCCCGCGCTCAGCTGGAAAAGGTGCTCGCCGAGCGAGCCGACCGCTGCCAGCGGCAGCTGCGCATCCAGCCGGTGGAGCTGCGCCGCCTGGTGGCGGTGCAGGCCTGCGCCGCGCTCGCGGCCGCCGTCCTCACCCGGTAGTCCGTGGTGCCCGTAGCCCTGCGGCGTGGGCGGGCGGGGCTGGGGGCGGATCACGAGGCGCCTGCGGCCGCACAGGCCGGACAGGGCGGGAGGGTGGCGTTCAGGACCAGGGGCGTCACCCCGTGGAGCCGGTACACCGCTGCCGCGTTCCACGAGGTGCGCATCCGGGACCGGACGAGGGCCAGGTGGTTGGCGACCGTGTTCTCCGAGACGTTCTTGTGGGCGGCAATCCACGAACGGGTGCCGCCCTCTGCCAGGGCCTGGAAAGAGGTGATGGCGGTGACGGAGATCGGCGTCTTCAGTACGCCCCGGGGCGGGGCCAGCAGTCCCAACCGGCAGGCGATGTCGATGATCTGCGGCGTGGTCGCCGCCCCGAGCTTGACCCCGAGCGTGCGGAGGCGGGTCCGGACCGCGTAGTCGGACGCATGGGTGTGCTCGGCGATCTGCAGTGCGTTGAGGTCGGCGGCGAGCAACGCCATCACCTCGGCCTCCTGCTGCGTGAGATAGGGGTAGTGCCCGCAGGGCCGGACCCGAGGCTCCTCCACTGCCGGGATCCGCGGCTCGACAGCGCGCTCGTGACGAGGTGTCTGGTGGGTGCCGGCTTCCGCCGGCGTGTCGGTGGTGGAGCTCATCAGGATCGTGTCCTTCCTGCCTGCCGCTGCGCAGGCCGTCGCGCTCGGTCATCGTGTGGGGTGGGTGTTGACCGTCCCCAGGGGGCGCAGCGGCACCACCCCGCGCGCGCCCGCGCCCGGGGACGGTCAACGTGGGATCGGCCGTCGCCGATCCGGTCTGGCCGAGCCGTTCCGGGGGAGGTGGAACGGCTGGGCCAGGCGCCCGCTACGGCCCGAGCGGCCGGGCGCAGCGGGGTTCAGGGGTGGGAGTGGCGCAGGCGGGCGTCGGCGCGCCGCAGGGCCACGGCCAGGTCCGCGGGGTCGGTCGGTCTTCGTTCGCCGTCGGGGAGGACGAGCCAGCTCCTTCCGGAGATCCTCTGCATGCCGGGGGCCGGCATCGCGATCGTCGGGGGGTCGGCTTCGTAGTCGAGGTGTCCGATCAGCTGGGTCTGGGGCATGTCCCAGTGCGCGGCCGCGCGGGTCGTGACCAGGAACTCGATGCACCCGGCGCGGTTGTGCAGGACCGGGCCGACCGCTACGTCGGCCTGCCACAGATCGGTCAACGCGACGCGTCCTCTTCGCTCGTCAAAGACCCGCACGACGTTGAAGAGCCCTCCGGTCTCGATGTCGGCGAGCCGACCCGCCTTCCATTGGGCGGTGGCCGATCCCGGGTCCCGGTTGGCGGAGGCGAGCCAGGTCGCACCGAGGTTGAAGTTTGGGGCGGCCCCTCGGAGTTGGCCGCGTCGCGTATACGTCATGGGGCCGCTCCCGTCAGGCCTGCTCCGCTCGGCCTGGCGGAAGCGGCCCCTGCCTCGGCACTGGGGGTGCGGGTGGCGTTGATGATGTAGACGATGTCGCCGTGGGTGATCGTGATGGCGTGCGGGCGGCCCTTGGCGAGGTCGTCAGTGGCCCGTCCCTCGGCGGACGGGGCGCCGAGCCACAGCAGCTGGTCGTCGTCGTGGGTAAGGCCGAGGTCGACGGCGAGTGCCTCGACTCGGTCTCGCAGCACCCTGACGGCCAGCCGGACACTGCCCGCGTCACCGCTCCACAGCGGGATCGGCTGCCCCCACCGGTAGTAGGCGGTGACCGTGCACCAGAACGGCGCCGCCGGCGTCCAGGGACGCTCACGAAGGAAGACGTCCTGGTCGGTCACGGGGCGGCGTTGCGGCGCGGAGGGCATCGTTCGTGGCGATGCGGCTCTCCGCCGTCGGCCCGACGCGGGCCGCCGGCCGAACACCTGGGCAAGTTGGCTGAGCTTCACCGTGTGGCTCCCGGCTTGTCGTCGGCGAGGTCCACGCTCGCCCATACCTTCTTGGTTGTGGCGGTCGTCGCCACCCCCATGGCGAGCGCCAGACGGTCGACGATGACCAGTCCGCGGCCGCGCTCACCACGGGGTGTGAAGACCTTGGGCAGCAGCCGGTCGGGCCGGGAGTCCTGGACCTCGACCTGGCAGGTGCCGCCGTTCTCGTCAAGACGCACCACAACGGAGTCGCCCGGGCCGCTGCCATACCGAATCGCGTTCGCCACCAGCTCCGTGAGGATGAGCAGGACATCGTCGGCGCGGGCACCGTTCACGTCCCATCCCCACTTCCCCAGCTGCAACCGAGCGCTGTGACGCACCATCGGGACCACCGCAGCGTCCGCCGTGAAGGTGCCCGTCCAGTGGCGGACGGGAGCCGGCTGTTCGACGGCCACCATGTGCATCGCTCCCGTCAGCAGGAGCGCCTGAACGCCCCGTTCTTGGTTCGCTTGCGGTGATCAACCCTGGACCGGGTCCGCGGACATAACCACTGGCAAAACAAGGACACTTGGTCCCCAATCGGGTGAGGCACGGGACGAACCATGGACAGTTCGCGGACACTTCTCCCTGACCCGTGTGATCTCCGGGCCAGCGGTGGTAGGCAGAGAACGACGCGGTTCGCACGGGCTGCGACGAAGGGACCGTGATGAACCTGTTCGATGCCTTAATCAGCCAGTCCGGCATGGACTTTCGCGGGTTCCTGTCCGAGTACCGGCGCACTGCCGCGCTGCTCCACGAGAAGACCGGCGATCCCTCTTTCAGGAACATCGACCTGACGGAGAAGACCTTCACGCGGTGGCGCTCCGGGCACGTTGTCCGGCCCCACTACCCGGCACCCGCGATCCTCAAGGGGCTCTTCGGTCGGCCGGTGGACGAGCTCTTCGGGCCCTTCACCGACGAGCAGGCCCAGGTGCAGCGGGCGCCTTCTGCTCCTGTGCTCGATGAAAGTGAACTCTCCATGACTGCAAGAGATGCCCGTGACCACGCCTCGGAGGCAGCGGCTCAGCTGCTCCCCGATCTCACGCTCGACCAGCTTGAGGACGATCTGGTGGGTCTGGTGCAGGACACCGGTACGAGGCCGCCGCACCTGGTCTTCGCCTCGGCGAAGGAGGTGCTCGCCGTCGCGAAGGTGCTGCTGGACCGCACCCAGGTGCTGTCGCAGCGCCGTCGCCTGTACCTGGCGGCCGGCCAGGCTGCGGCGCTTCTCTCCGCGTGCGCCTTCGACCTCGGCGCAATACCCCACGCCTTCGAGCTGGCCCGGGCGGCAGCGCTGTACGGCCAGGTTGCCGAATACGGCCCCCTCCAGGCGTACGCACACGGGTACTTGGCGGTTCTGTACTACTGGACGGGCAAGCCCGCCCAGGCAGTTCGCAAGATCGAGGAAGCCCGGCTGTTCCCCGGCGTCGGGGCCACGGGCAAGGCGAGGCTGGCCGCGATCGCGGCCCGCGCTTACGCGCACCGCGGCCTGGCCGAGGACGCCCAGTTGGCCATCGAGGAGAGCCTGATCGATCGCGGCCCGGTCGACGACGACCTCCACGGCATCGGCGGGGAGTTCGATTTCAGCCCGGAGCGGGTCGCCATGAGCAACAGCTCCACCCTGCTGCTCCTCCACGACGGGCCGGGAGCTGAGGCGTCCGCCCGCCAGTCGCTGGAGCTGATCGCGGCCCGTTCGACCAGTTCCAGCCCGCTCGTCGTGGCTCCGCAGGCCCGAGCCGATCTGGCCTGCGCGCTGCTGATGCGCAACGACCTGGACGGGGCTGCCGAGGCTCTCGACCCTGTGCTCGCGCTCCCCCGGGAGTGGCGCGGGGCCGGGCTCACAGCGAGGGTCCACACAATCCAGGCCGCGCTGGCAATGCCGGCTTTCCGAGACGCCCGACTCGCACAGGACCTCGCCGAACGCATCGAGGACTTCACCGTCGTTGCCGCCCCGCAGCTCCTGGGGCCCGGGGCGCCGAGGCTCGCTCTCGGCAGGGGAAACGGCTAGCCCACGCTCGCCAGGATGGCGTGCTCCTTGGCCGGGTCGAGGCCGTGCTTCGCCCAACGCCTGTGCGGCACCGGCCTGTTCCCCTCGCTCAGCCACGCCCACGTATCGGCCACCGTGTCCGCCAGAGGCCGGCTGACGAATCCCGCCGCGACCGCCGAGGACGAGTCGATGGCCGACGTACCCGGGTGGGTCCACCAGAGCGGTAGCTCGGTCCACTGGCGCAGTCCGTGGCGCAGCAGGACCTCGTCCTGTACCCACACCAGCGTCCCGTTGCTTCCGGTCACGTCCACGCACGCCTGGAGGAGCCCGCCCATCGTCTCTCCGATCGGCGCGGCGAGGTTGTGGACCTGGTGCCCCACACGCTGCGCCTGATCAAGAGCGAACACGGCGGTGTCCCGGACGTCGACAGGCTGGATGCTCCGCGACGGGTCTCCGGGGGCGAGAATGCGCCCGCCCCGCTTGGCCCTGTTCAGCCACCACGGCAGACGCCCGACGTACTCTCCCGGCCCCAACAGCACACCTGGTCGCAGGAGGCTCGTCCGGGCGAGCCCGAAGGCCTCGACCACCGCGCGTTCGGTGCCTGCCTTCCGCCGCCCGTAGATGGGGTTGATACCCGACGTCGCGCCGGGTGGCTGCTCAAGTTCCTGGTCCGTGCCCGCCAGGGCCTCCCACACCGCTGAGTCGGGGTTCAGGGGTTCGATGGGCCAGCCCTCGTACACCGCCACCGTGGACACGTAGATGTACCGGTTGGCGACCGGTTCCAAGGCGCGGGCGCCGGCCAGTACGTCGCGTGAGCTGAGGGCCGAGGCGGACGTGTCGATCACAGCGTCCCAGGGGCCGTGCTCGGCCAGCCGTGCAAGGTCTTCGGGCCGCTCTCGATCACCGTGCACTGCGATCGCTCCGGGCACGGTCCGGCCGGAGCGGCCGCGCGTGAACGTGTTCACTTCCCAGCCTCGTGTCACCGCGCCGGCCACGACGGCCGGCCCCAGGAACCAGCCACCCCCCAGGACGAGAATCCTCATGCCGCTGATCCTGCCAGCCACCGGGTCCACCCGCAGGCCCGGGAGCAGATGCGCTCACGCCGTGTCCAGGAGAGAGCGACGGAGCCCGCCCCCGGCAGCAGGGGGGCGGGCTCCGTCGCTTCGCTGCGGCTACTCCCAGCCGAGCGCCAGCCGAAGTCGCTCGAACTCGTCGCGGGGAACCGACTGCGTCGGCACATAGATCAGTTGCGTGACCGTCCGGTCGGTTCCGGGGTAGGTCCGGCGCTGGTAGATCCGCAACCGAGGGAAGACGACGGTCTGCTCGGGGTGAGCGAGGTCGAACAGCTGCTCCAAGTCGTGGGGCAGCAGGATGCCGTCCTCGTCCACCAGCTCGACGTGGCCGGAGCCCAGGGGCTGGTGGGCGGTGATCCCCGGGGCGGCCGGCTCCGCCTGGTTCGGCTCCGGTGTAGCCGTTGGGCCGGGCGGCGGGTCGAGCGGCGCGGCGGCGGACAACTCGGCGGGCGGGGTCTCCAGGTCCGCGCCGCCCGCACCGACGGCCTCCGCCTCGGGGGCGGCGGTGAGCTTGGTGGTGGGCTTGCGGGCGGCCATCAGTGCGCCTTGAAGGAGCCGTAGACGAAGCTCTCGGGGCGGGGGACCTCGAGGCCGATGCGCTCGGAGCCGCGCATGGTGACGACACCGCGCTCGAAGTTGTCGCGGTTCTCGGTACTGACCTGGACGGAGACCTGCTCGCGGTCGTACAGGCGCGCACCCAGGCCGAAGGACCCGACGAGGAACTTGCCCTGGTTGATGGCCATGGAGTCCACCACGGCGAGCCGCCAGACAATCTTCTGTGCGCCGATCGCGACGTTCACGGCGACGCGGTACGCGCCCTGGAGGTCGGTCTCCAGCTCCAGGTCCTCAAAGTCGAACGGGTGGAGCACGATTCCGGTCGGCGGGTAGTAGGCGAGCACGGCGCGGGTGGCCGCTCGGCGGATCGCCGCGCTCTGCTTGTCCGGGTCGGCCTGCGCGTAGGTCTGGACGCCGGCTGTGTTGACGATGCCGGTGATCTTCTCATCGCCGCCGGCTCCGAAGAGGAGCTCGTTGTCCTCGGTCATCTTGACGCCGTCGACGAGCTCGCTGTCGATGATGTCGCGCAGCCTCGGCTCGTCGGCCAGGGTGTTCTTGTGGACCGGGATGGTGTGCGCGATCTCGGCGACCGGGTAGGTGACGGTCTTGAACGTCAGGTTCGACTGCGGGGCTCGCGCGTACACCTCGACGGCGGCCGTGCCGCCGGGCGGCACCTCCATCGCCCGCTCGGGCACGATCGCCGCCGCGTTGGTGAAGCCGGTGACGCGCACGCCGTACAGGATGTTGGCGGTGGTGGTCTGGGAGGGGAACAGGTCCCGGATGCGGCCCGGTCGAACGGCGCGCGGAACGATGTCCAGGTGCTCGGGGGTGCCGAAGCCGAGGACGTTGGCGGTGCCAGTGCTCCGGGTGAAGATGTCCTTTCGGGCAAGCTGGTCCAGAGCGCTGCCGTCGATGGTCACCATCTGGTCGAAGCTGCCGCGGAAACCGGCGGCCTTGAGGCCCTTGAACTCCTCGCTGTCGAGGAATTGCTGGCCGAGGGACTTGGCCTGGCTACCGAGGTGGGCCGCGAGGGCGGCGTCCTGCGGGGCGAAGGGCTGCGAGGTGGGTTCGGCGAGGAAGGCGTGGACGGTCGCCGCGCCCTCCAGATCGGTGATCAGCTGCTTGATCTCCTGCGCCTCGCCAAGGGCCTTACGGAACGCAGCGGCCTTCTCGGCCGAGACAGTGACGCCGCCGTCCTCGACGGTGAAGGCCGCGCTGATGCCGTCCAGTTCGGCAGCCTTGGCGCGCAACGCGCCGTTCAGCTCCTTGAGTCGGCTCTTGTCGATGGTGGGCACGGTGTGGCGCTCCTTGGGATGGTGCCGGGCCACCCCGCCAGCGCGGGACGGAAGGGGTCCCGCCGTACGACCGGTCAGCACCGGACCGCCACGGCGATCGGCACACCGTAGAGAGAGCTGATCGTTAGTGTCGCGCCGAGGATCACACCGGCCGCCAGCGCCGCCGAACGGGCCGCCCGCCGCCTTCAAGTCGCGAGCTCACCAGCCGATTTGCTGTTCCCAATCCCTGCAACGCCGGTGAGTGTGGTGCTGTCCGGCAGGGCGCCGGACAGCCGGCGATCCGCTGGCGAGTGCATCGGAGACCCGCGTGTACCCCTTCCCGAAACCCCGGCTACCACTTCTGGACGCCGCCTCGTGCCCGTCGGCCGAGTTGGACCACAAGGTCGCCCCGATCCTGACCATCGACGGGCGGATGTTCCAGATCGTTCGGACGTCGGCAGGGTGGGCGCTGCGAATCAGCTCCTCCTCCTCAGTCGAGCTGTACGGGCCGTCGGACAACCGCGCGCATGCGGAGGAATGGCTTCACAGGTGCGCGGCATGGCGCTTGTGGCCGATGGCCCGGACCCGCGGACCCTGGGGGTGCCTCGTCCAGGCTCCCGAGGGCTGGATGACCGCGCTCGCGAACACGGCACTGCCGCCAACCGTCCAACACCACCTTGGCGTTCAGGACGCGGAGGTGCATGCCGCCGGTCACCTGATCACCCCAGCCGCGTGGTCCTCCGCGCACGACACCAGCCTGCCGCCGGGGATCTGGGCGATCGAGACACAGTTCTGGGTGCGGGAGGGCTACAGGGTGCTGGCGACGTGGGCCACCGCCGACCTGGGAACGATCACACGGGACGCCTACCGGAACCACGAACTCGGGCGCGGCAGCTACTCCCCGACCAATCTGGCCGAGCGGCTCGACGTCTCGCATGCGGCGATCTCCGCCGCCGCGGCCGGGCGCGGCTGGAATCCCACAATCAGCAAGGCAGTTGGCGTGCTGGCGAGGCGGTGAAGCTCCCACCAGACGCCTGTTGGCTGGTGGAGGAGACGACAGGGTGCCGGGTGCTCGTGGTTCCCGACGTGTCGCGGCCGCCCAGTCTGGGAGGATGACCGCCGGGGCCGGCCCCAATTCGTCTGGGGCCGGCCCTGCGAGAGCCGTCGGCGGGATCAGGCAAGGTGGTCGAAGTGGCCCGCCTTCGCGCCGAGAAGCAGGGCGCGGATCTCGCCGCGGGTGTAGATGAGCGGGGTCTGTTCGGTCCGCTGCGAGTCGCGGATGGCCACGTAGTCCCCTACTTCGCCGAATTCCACGCAGTTGTTGTTGCCGCCGCTGTAGGGGCTCTTCTCCCACGTAACGGTGGAGAAGTCGATGTCGGCGGGGTCAGGCTTCACGGTCACTGGGGCGGAACTCCTTGATCATTTCAGTGATGCGGGCACGAGTCTCCGGCGGGCCGAGGGCTCGGGCACGCAGGTGGTCGAACGCCTCGTCGTAGCGTTCCACGTCTTCGGGCGCTTCGAGACACACCGACCGGGTCAAGTTCTCCACCCAGACGACGGCCGGGGTGGGGTCGGGGAAGCCCATGCGCATGAAGCTGCCGTAGCTGGCCGGGTGAAGGCCTATGACGAACGGGGCGATCTGGACCACGATGTTGGGCCGCAGGGACATCTCCAGCAGGTGGCGGAGTTGGCCCTCCAGGAGCGCCGGCGTGCCGCGCAGGCGCCGGAGCGCCGCCTCGTCGATCACCGCCCACAGCTTCGGGGGCTCGTCCGACTCGAGAAGGTCCTGCCGCCTCATCCTGACCTCCACGAGGTCTTCGATGCTCTTGGCGTCGAGGTTGAGCCGCATGGCGCCGATGACGGCGCGGGCGTAGTCCTCGGTCTGCAACAGCCCCGGGATGATCTGCGCCTCGTAAGAGTGAAGGGTGGTCGCGCTGGACTCCAGGGCGACGTAGCCCGAGTACTGGGTCGGGGCCATCAGGGCCGAGTACTTGCGCCACCAGCTGTTGCGCTGGGCGTTGTCGGCGCGCACCAGGTCAAGGAGGTCTTCGCGGACCTCAGGATCGGTGACGCCGTAGTGGTCGAGCAGCGCCTTGACCAGGATCGGGGTCGTGCCGCGCTGGCCGGTCTCGATGCGGCTGAGGCTGCCCTGCGTGATCTCGACGGCCTCAGCGACCGCGGCCAGGGTCATACCGGGTATGGCTTCGCGCAGCGCTTTGAGCCGGGGCGCCAGTTGGCGTCGGTACACGGACTGGGGTGCTGGGGGCCTCTTCGCCATGGGACACAGTCTGGCGGGTGGACCGGTGCGGGGCAACGCATCTGAGGCAAAGTCAGGTGGGCATATTGCCCAACTGCCTTTTGTAGGGGCATGCTGTGAGGGCGACAACGAGGAGTGAGCGAAGGGTCACTCCTCATGACGTCGCGTGCTGCCGCGATCCGTTGCACAGACACCCGGATGCGCGCCTCCTGACCTCGGCCTCCGTCCGGCTCTCTCGCCGGACCCGTCGACCTCGTTCAGCCCGAGATCCACCTGCACAGCCGCTGCCCGCAACCCCGAAGGCACCGGCCAGCAGCACGCCACCACTCCCCTCCCCACAGCCGCCGACCCCCTGCCGGGCGGCCGTGGGCGCGAAGTCCCGAAGGAGCCAGGCATGTTCGACCTGTCCCTGACCGATTCCGAGCGCGAGGAGACCTCCTCGCTGATCGCGGACCTGATCAACCGGTACCCCAGCGCGGAGGACCCCGAGCTGCTGGAGCGCGCGCCGGTGCTCGCCCGGGCGCTGCCCAGCCGGGTTCAGGAGCACCTCAACCGGCTGCGCCGGCACGAGCCCGGCTTCACCGTGATTCACGGCCACCACGTCGATGACGTCCAGGTCGGCCCCACCCCCGGGCACTGGAACGCGCTGCCCGACCCGTCCCCGACGCTGGCGCTGGACCTGACGCTCGTGCTCTACGCGGGGCTGCTCGGCGACGCGTTCGGCTGGGCCACCCAGCAGGACGGCCGGGTGATCCACGACGTCCTGCCGATCAAGGAGAACGAGGGCCAGCAGCTCGGGACTTCGGCCACTGTTTTGCTTGATTGGCACTCCGAGGACGCCTTCCACCCGTTGCGCCCGGATTTCCTCGCCCTGGCGTGCGTGCGCAACCCCACCGCCACGGCCACCACCGTCGCCGTCGTGGACGACCTGCGGCTGAGCGCGGCGGACCGGCGGGTCCTGGCCGAACCCCGGTTCCGCATCCTGCCGGACAACTCCCACCTGCCGTCGAACAACTCGGCCGGCGCCGGGGGCGACTTCGACGGGATCGAGGCGATGTTCGCCGCCCCGCCTGCGGTCGCGCTGCTGGAGGGCGGCTACCTGCGGGCGGACCGATCGTTCTGGGGTGCGATCGACCCGGCCGACACCGAGGCGCAGGCCACACTGGAGCGCCTGACGCGCGAGATCGACCGTCGGCTGCGGAACGTCGTGCTGGAGCCGGGCGACATCCTGATAGTCGACAACTTCCGGGCTGTCCACGGCCGGGTGCCCTTCGAGGCCCGCTACGACGGCACAGACCGCTGGCTCAAGCGCGTGCTGATCACTCGGGACCTGCGCAAGTCCCGCGCCGCCCGCCCGAGCCTGCTCGGCCAGGTGGTGGGCTGATGCGACCGCTGCTGGAACGTGCTGCTCTGGAGGACTTCCTACGCGAGCGGTACCACGAGGCCGACATCGACATCAGCTCCAGCGGTGTCGAGCCGTACACGATGGCCGAGTTGGGGGACCTGCTCGGGTTCGACCTGGCGGAGCTGGCCGGGGTGTCCCTGCGGGACTCGCAGTCGGCCGGCGGAGACGGGCTGCGGGCGCTGATCGCCGCACGTTACGGCCTCGATGACGCCGGCCGGGTGTTGGTGGGCAACGGCTCGACGGAAGCGCAGCTGCTGTGCCTGGCAGCGCTGCTGGAGCCGGGGGACGAGGTGGTCGTCGTGGATCCGGCGTACCACTCGCTGCTCGCCCCGGTGCGGGCGCGCGGGTGCCGGGTGCGCCGGTGGCGGCTGCGGCCGCAGGACGGGTTCCGCCCGGACCTGGAGGAGCTGCGGCGGTTGGTCACCTCCGCCACGCGGGCGGTGATCGTGAACTTCCCGCACAACCCCACCGGCGTGACCCTCACCGCGGGGGAGCTGGCCGAGCTCGTCGCGATCGTGGAGCGGCACGGCTGCTACCTGCTGTGGGACGGCGCGTTCGAGGACCTGGTGTTCGACGCGCCGCCGCTGGCGGCCCCGACGCACTACGAGCGGGTCCTGTGCTTCGGGACCATGTCGAAGGCGTTCGGCCTGCCGGGGCTGCGGGTGGGCTGGGGCATCACGGCGCCCGAGATCGTGCACGCCGCCGTGGGGGTGCGCGACTACACCACCCTCGCGCTCTCGCCGCTGGTGGAGTGGGTGGCGCAGCGGGCGTTGGAAGGGGCCGAGCGGCTGATCGGGCCGCGCACGCTGACCGCGGCCGCCAACAGGAGCCTGGTGCACGGGTGGCTCGCCGCACGCCCGGGCGAGGTGTCCGTCCCCGTCGGCGGGGCGGGTGTCGTTGCCTTCCCGCAACTCACCCGCGTGCCGGACACGATGGCGCTGTGCGAGCGGCTGATGCGCGAGTACCAGGTGCTGCTCGTGCCCGGCGAGTGCTTCGGTGTCCCCGGCCGGGTGCGGCTCGGTTTCGGTGGCACCGCCGCTGACCTCGCCGCCGGCCTGGACGCCCTCTCTCACCTGCTGGACACCATGGCCGAGGAGGCCGCGTGAACCCCAACGGCACCTTCCCGGACATGTGGCGGCACAGCGTGGCCGCCGACCCCGAAGGCGTGGCGATCGACAGCCCGGCGACCGGAATCCACACCTACGCCGAGCTGCACCGGCAGGCCGAGTCCACGGCGGCGCGGCTGCGCGCCGCCGGTGTCGAGCCCGGCGTCCTGGTGGGCATCAGGACGGTGGACCGGCACGCGTTCTGCCGTGCCCTGCTGGCGGTGTGGCTGGCCGGAGCGGTCGCGGTGCCGCTGAACGCGGACGCCCCGCCGCTGTGGGTGCGGGAAGTCTCGAAGCGGGCCGGCGTGGCCGGCGTCCTGGTGGACGGCGAGGCGCCGGGCACCGTCCGTCTCCAGGAGCCACCGACCTCTCGTGCCCGGATCTTGCCGGGCGCGGCCTACGTGATGCACACCTCCGGGTCGACCGGGCGGCCCAAGCCGGTCGTGCTCTCCCACCGGGCACTGGGCGCCTACTGCCGGGCCTTCGGTGCCGCGGTCGGCCTCGACGCACGAGACCGGTTCCTCCAGCTGGCGCCGCCGTCCTTCGACGTGGTGTTCGAGGAGCTGCTGCCCGTGTGGCGCGCGGGCGGCACCGCGGTCCTGGCCGGGACGCAGCCCGACGACCCCGCCCAGCTGCTGCGCGAGCTGGACAACCGAGGCATCACCGTCACGGAACTGACCACCGTCTACTGGCAGTTACTCGTACGGCACCTGCGCGCCAACCCGCTCCCACTCCCGGCGTCGCTGCGACTGCTGCTCATGGGCGGCGAGCAGGCGCCGCCCGCGCTGATCCAGGAGTCCCTGGAGCGGGGCCTGCCGCTGGCGCACGTCTACGGCGTGACGGAGGCCGGCATCACCTCGACCGTGAAGGTCTTCGACCCGGAGCAGCCGGTGGCCACCGACACGGTGGGTGCCGCGTTGGACAGCAGCACCGTGCAGGTGGTCGGTGAGGACGGCGCCCCGCTCGGCGCGGACATGGTCGGGGAGGTGTGGATCGGCGGCGAGAGCCTGGCCGACGGCTACCTCGACGCCCCCACCGCGACTGCCGCCCGGTTCATCGAGGCCCCGGCCACCGGCCCGCTGCCGCCGGGGCGCTACTACCGCACCGGGGACTTGGGAGTGCTCGACACGGCGGGGCAACTGCGGCTGCTGGGCCGCATGGACGCGCAGGTCAAGGTCAGCGGTGTGCGCGTCGACCTGACCGAGCTGGAACGCCATCTGGTGGCGAGCGAGACGGTGGCCGAAGCGGCGGCCGTGGCCGTGCCCTGCATGCCCGGCGGGGCGACGCGCCTGGTGGCGTTCGTGGTCCCCGCGACCGGAGCGGACCCGAGCAGCCTCGAGGCCGGGGTTCGGAACTGGCTGGCGGGGCGCGTGCCCGCGCACCTCGTCCCCCACCACGTCGTGGCCCTGGACTCGCTTCCGACGACCGCACACGGCAAGGTCGACCGGCACCGCCTGCCCGAACGCTTGACCGGCACCGGACCCGACGCGCCGGACACGGTCTGGGAGACGGCAACGCAGCACACCGTCGCCCAGGCGTGGCAGGGGGCACTGGGCCGTCCGCCTGCGGGCCCCGACGAGCGGTTCGCGGACGCGGGCGGAACCTCGCTCGACCTGCTCACGTGGACGGTCCGCCTGGGTGAGCTGGGGATCGACGTCACGGCCGCCGACTGCCTGGACAAGCCAACCGTGCGCGCGCTCGCCGCCCACATCGACGGCAAGACGGATGAGGCGCCCGCTCGGCACGACCACGGCGCCCACCGCAACGAGGCCCGGGGCGTCCTGCGCCGGCGCCACACCAGGACGGAGGGCCGGTCATGACGCCGATCCCCGAGGACGCCATCGCCGTCGTCGGCATGGCCGCCCGCGTGCCCGGCGCCGACAGTGTCCAGGAGCTGTGGGACAACGTCCTCGCGCACCGCTCCAGCGTCACCCGCTCCACGGATGGCCCCCACCTGTACGCCCGGGGACAGCTGGAAGACGTCGCCCTGTTCGACCCGGCCTTCTTCGGCATGTCGCCGCGCGAGGCCCTGAGCTGCGACCCGCAGCAGCGCCTCCTGCTGGAGTGCGCCTGGCAGGCCTTGGCCGACGCGGACGCCGGACTCCCGCAGAACACCGCCGTCCGCGAGCGGACCGCGGTGTTCTGCGGCACCAACCACAGCGGCTACCGAGACCTGCTGGCGCAGGCCGGGCCGGTGAGCGCGCTGGAGTTCGAGGCCGGCAACGCTCCGGACTTCGCCGCCACCCGGCTCGCCTACCGGCTCGGGCTGCGGGGACCGTGCATCGCCGTGCAGACGGCCTGCTCCTCCTCCCTGGTGGCGGTCCACCTGGCCTGCCAGGCCCTGCTGCTGCGCGAGGCCGACCAGGCGCTGGCCGGCGGAGCGTCCATCGTCCTGCCCAACTCCCCGGGCTGGCGGTACGAGAGCGCGTCGATCCACAGCGCCTCCGGCGTCTGCCGTCCCTTCGACGCGGCGGCCGACGGCACGGTGATGGGCGACGGTGCGGCCCTGGTGGCGCTGCGCCGCCTGGAGGACGCCGTGGCCGACGGGTCGCGCATCTACGCGGTGATCCGCGGCTCGACCGTCACCAACGACGGCGGGCGCTCGAACGGGTTCACCGCGCCGAGCGGGAGCGGACAGGCGGAGGCCGTACGCGCAGCGCTGGCCCGCGCGGGCCTCGACTGCGGGCAGATCGGCTACATCGAGACGCACGGCACCGGCACCGCTCTCGGCGACCAGGTGGAACTCCAGGCACTCGCCGACGTGTTCGCTGCCCACCCCGGGCCGGGTGGAGTAACGCTGGGGTCTGCGAAGGGCGGGCTCGGGCACCTGGACATCGCGGCCGGCGTGGTCGGGCTGATCCGCGCCAGCCTGGCCCTGCACCACGCCGTGCTGCCCGGCACGGTCAACCACACCACGCCCTCCCCTGCCCTGGCCTCAGCCTCCGCGCCGCTGCGGGTCCTGACCCGCCCCGAGCCCTGGGAACCGGCTGGAGGGGTGCGCCGGGCCGGGGTGAGCAGCTTCGGCGTCGGCGGCACCAACGCCCACGTCGTCCTGGAGGAATCCCCGGCATCGGAGACCGCTGCCGGACGGCGCCCGGCAACGCTCCGCGAAGCGGGGTACCGGCCCCGCCGGATCTGGCCCGAGCCCGTCACGGGCACCACCGACAGCGTCGGCAGGGCCGAGCCCACCGACGTGCAGGTGGAGTTCCGGCGCAGCAGCTGGGCCCAGTGGCCCGGGGAGCCCGGCGCCGAGGCCCCCCGCTGGACGTGCGTCGTCCTGATGGCCGAGCAGGACCACACGGGCTGCGCGCTGTTCGACCTGCTGTCCGCGACGGTTCCCGAGGGCACCCCGGTGGTGTGGGCGCCGGACGGCCTCGCCGAGCCGCCCCGGGGCAGGGCGCTGGTGGTGTGCGGGTACGCGCTCGGCGCCGGCGCCCAGTCCGTACAGCGTGCCTACGACGCCCTGGCCTCGCAGGCCGCCCGCGCCACGGACTGGCCCGCCGCCAGCGGCATGGACATCGTGGCGCTCACCCGGCGCGCACACCCGGTGCTCGGCACCGAGGGCGGCGACCCCCGGGCGGCCACGCTCACGGGCCTGGCCCGAACGCTGTCGATGGACGTGCCCGCGGTCCGCGTCCGCACCCTCGACCTGGAGGGCACCCAGCCCTGGGCGCTGGCCGAAGCGGTGCGCCGCAGCGTGGACTGGGCCGCCGAGCCCGTGCTCGCCCTGCGCGGCCGCCGCTGGTGGAGCCCCATCTACATGCCCATGCCCATGCCCGAGCCCGGTACGGGCGGCGGCGTGTCGGTTGTCGTGGGTGTCGGGCAGATCGGCACCGCCGCCGCCCGAGTCCTCGCCTCCACCGGCGGCAGGCTGGTGCTCGCTGCCCGCCCCGGCCCCGGCCTGCGCAACGCCCACCGCCTGGCCCACGACCTCGCCGCGCTGCCGGCCCGCATCGTCGTGCGGGAGTGCGACGCCGCCGACCCCCGCGCCCTCACGGCCCTCATCGCGCACGTCACCCGAGAGCTGGGCCCGATCGAACGGATCGTCATGGCCGCCGGAATCTCCGGCCAGGCCGCCTACCAGGACAGCACCCGTCTGCCGAGGTGGGCAGACGAGCAGCACTTCGCCCTCAAGATCGACGCGGCGGCCACGCTGCGCGCCGCGGCTGCGAGCCACCATGTGCGGCGTGTCGTGCTGATGTCCTCCCTCGCCGGGGTACTCGGCGCGATCGGCCTGCCGGCCTACAGCGCGGCCTCGGCCGCGACCGACAGCCACGCCCTGCACGCCGAACACGCCCGCACCCGCTGGCTGAGCATCGGCTGGGACGCCTGGCAGCACCAGGACACCGCCGCCTCGGCCCACGAACGGCGCATGGTGCAGGGCGGTCTCACCCCGCAGGAAGCCGAACGGGCCCTCTCCCGCCTGCTGTTGTCCGACCAGACCGGCCAGGTCCTCGTCGTCAAGGGCGCACGCTTCGCCGACCGGTACGAGCGGTACGTGCGCGCCCCACTGGACACCGTCCACGTCCCCGAGCCGCCGGTACCGGCCGACGAGCCCAAGACCGATCTGCTCGCGATCCTGCTGGACGCGTGGCGCAGCTGCCTGGCGGACCCCGACCTGGGCCCGGACGACGACCTCACCGACCGGGGCGCCGACTCCCTCACCGCGATCGACGTCCTCTCCCGGGTCGGCACCCAGCTCCAACGCGTTCTGCCCACCGAGCTGTACTTCGCCGCCTCGTCGGTGCGCGATCTCGCCGCCGCGATCGACGCGGCCACGCCTGCGGTTGCGGTCCGGCGCTGGGGCACGGGTGGCCGGTCGACGCTGTGGTGCATGCATCCGATCAGCGGATCGGTCGACGCCTTCGCCGCCTTGGCCGCCCAGCTCGGCGACAGCCACCAGATCCACGCACTGCCCGGCCCGCCGCTGTCCGACGTCACCGGCGAGACCTCGATCGAGGACCTCGCCCGCAGCCACCACCAGCAGCTCACCGCCGAGGCGCCGCGCCCCGACCTCGTCGTCGGCTTCTCCTTCGGCGCTCACCTGGCCCTGGCAACCGCGCAACTCGTCCACGACACCACCGGGCACGCCCCCACCGTGGTCGTCCTCGACATGCCCGCACCCACAGGCCCCGGGCCCCGCAGCATCACCCAAGTCCCGGCCGCCGAGATCGTGGCCGCCATCGCCAGCCACCGGGCCCGGAAGAACGGTCGACGCCTCGCCGTCGACCCGCACCGCCTGCGCAACAACCCGCACGGCCAAGCCCTGGCCGGCCTGCTGGACGACCTACGCGCCCAGCAGGTCGTGCCCGAGGGCTTCACCACCGAACTCGCCACCCGTCTCGCCGACGGCTACCGGCACCGCCTTGCCGCCGCCGAGCGCTACCGGCCCCGGCCCTACCCGGGCCGCATCGTGGTGGTGCGCGCCGCCGAGGCCGAGTACGACGACTCGCTGCTCGCGGGCGTCCTGCCCGCCCCTGCCGGTGATCCCTCCTGGGGCTGGGCCGTCCTCGCTCAGCACGGCCACGCCATCCACGTCCTCGATGCCCACCACACCACGCTCCTCCAGCACCCGAGCGTGGCCGACATCGTCCGCCACAACGTCCCACGTCCGGAAGGACCTTCGACATGACGCCGCTCCGAGCCGTCTGGGCGCCCGACGGCGCCTTCACCGCGGCCCGCACGGCCGGGTGGGCGGACCTGCTCACCACCGGCCACGCCGACGAAGCCGCCCCGCTGCTCCTCAACGCCGACCTCGCCGCCCGCCACCGCGACGGCCCCACCGTCGCCTACTGGTCCGACCCCTCCTGGCAGGCCGCCCTCGACACCACCCCGACGGTCCTCACTGCCACCACCCGCGAGCTGCGCATCGAGGTGCCCCCGGTCTGGCGCGCCGAACTCCACCTCGTCTGGGACGGCGCCAGCCTGCTGATCTCCTCCGACCTGCGCACCCTCGCCTGGGCCGTCGGTGCCCGCACTCCCGACCCGGACGGCGCCGCCGCGTTCCTCAGCGGCGAACGCTGGACCCGCGGCCTCCTGCCTTCCCTCTACCGGGGCGTCCTCACCCTGCAACCTGGCCACACGGCCGTGGTCCGGCCCGACAGGACGATCCGCGCCGAGGCGGCCTGGGCCCCGCACCGCGACCCCGCGCACGCCTCCCAGGCGCTGGAGGTCAGCACCGTCCAGCTGCGCGACCGTCTCGATGACCTCGCCGACCGCATCCTCACCCGGCACCGTCGTGTCGCCTGCCTGTTCAGCGGCGGCCTGGACTCCACCCTCGTCGCAGCCGCCCTGCTGCGCCGCGCGCCCGAACGCGTGGTGCTGCTCAACGTCGGCAGCGACCTCGGAACGCCGGCCGAAGAGCGGCTACGGGAGCGGTTCCTGCGCCAGTACGGGGCCCGGAGCGAACCGGTGGACCTGCCCGACAAGCCCGGCCTGGTCGCCGCCCTGCGAGACGTCAACGCCATGACCGCCCTCCCTACCGGATCACCCTTCGCAGCCGCTTTCGAGGAGATCGTCGCCGTCGCCCACACCGAGTTCGACTGCGATGCCATCGCCACCGGCGACGGCGGCGACGAGGTCTTCGCCGAACGCGACGAACTCCTGGTCGACCTGCTCGCCCGTCACCCGCGGACCCTGCCGATGGCCCTCGGCCACCAGGCGTTGCGCACCCAGCAACGGAGCCTGGAGGCCTTGAAGCGCGCTCACCGCACCCTGCGCTACCTGCGCGGACACGCCCCGGCCGCCGACCACACGGCCGGTGTCCTCGACGCGCTGTTCGGTGGCGCGCTGGCCGAACGCGTCACCTCCGCCCGAGCCCGCGCCCTGCATGCGGACCGCGAGCGATGGCTCCAGGGCTGGACGTGGTCCGCGCTCGGCTCGGTACGCCGAGCGGCGGCCGTCCCGGAGTGGGAGCCCGCCAGCACCCAGGCGCCAGGCATGGCCGTCCTCAGCCCCCTCGTGGACCCCCAACTCATCGCCCCCGCCCTCGCGCTGCGCCGCACGGCCCTCCAGCCCTCGGTCGCCGGCTTCCAGCCGAAGTGGCTGCTGCGTCAGGCAGCCCTGGCCTGGCTGGACCCTCAGATCGCGCTCCACCCGAAGATCGGCAGCGCCGACGGCACGATCCTCCAGGCCGTACGCAACGACGAGCACGGCGACCTGCTCGACCTGCTCAGCTCCACCACCGCCCAGCAGATCGGCCTGCGCCTGCCACCCGAGGCCGAACGCCCCGACCACCCGCTGTGGCACGGCGAGGACTGGATCCGCCCGGCCGCCCTCACCGCGTGGCTCAACCAGCCCGCTCCCCGTCCCCACCAGCCTTCCGTGAGCCTGAGCAGCCCGCCGACCCCGCCCGCCATGGAGCGTCCACCGCTGCCCGCCGCACGGCACCGGCGACGTGCCGCCCGGCGGCACGTCGCCGCCCTGGCGGCGCTCAACATCGCCCACCAGCTGCTCCCCAGCACACCGATTCCGCCCGCCCGGGCGACCGCCGCCGACCCGGAGCTCGGAGAGACGCTCACCGACTTGGCCCGCCGGGCCTGCGCGTTCCCGCTCGTCAGCGGAGCCTCCCAGCCCATGAGCCAGGCCCTCGCCCACTTCCTGCGGCTGCACGGGCGCCGTGCGACGGCGGTGTACGGCGTGCAGGAGGGCCGCCCCGGGCCCCGGTACTGGGTGGAGACCGCTACGGTCCACGTCGACGTCCACGGCGCGGAAACTCCTCTCACGCCGACCCCAAATGTGACGAACCATCATCGATCGAACTCCCGTCTGAACACACAACGTTAGGACAGCTGGGGTCGCTCGCTCGCGTACCATGCGGGCCAGCGGCCGGGGCCGCCAGCACCGACCGAACCGCCGCCCGACCGCCGTCACAGCGAGAAGAACACCGCACCCGGAGGACCCCCGTGCTCAACCGCAGCGAGATCGACGCGCTCTTCGACCCGGACCTGCCCGAGCCGTCCTTCTGGGAGCAGCAGTACCCCGCCCGCCAGCTGCCTGCCAGCGGCGAGGTCACCCGGTTCTGCCCCAGCCCCACCGGCCACGCGCACATCGGCGGCATCCACGTCGCCGCGATCGACGCGGCCATCGCCCGCCAGAGCGGCGGCGTGTACTTCGTGCGCATCGAGGACACCGACCAGGCCCGCGAAGTCGAAGGCGCCGTCGACCGCTTCGACCGCGCCTTCCGCCACTTCGGGGTCGCCTCTGACGAGACGGACGCCACCGGCCTCTACGGGCCCTACACCCAGTCCCGGCGCGCCCGCATCTACCAGACCTACGTCCGCGAGCTGATGCGTCAGGGCCGGGCCTACCCGTGCTTCGCCACGAAGGACGAGCTGGAGGCTCTGCGCGCCGACCAGCTCGCCAAGAAGGTGCCCAGCGGCTACTACGGCCAGTGGGCTCCGTGGCGTGATGCCGACGACGACGCGGTCCGCGAGCAGCTCGCCGCCGGTGTCCCGTACGTCGTGCGGTTCCGCTCGCCGGGCACCGGCGAACGCACCACCTTCCGCGACCGCATCCGCGGCACCATCGAGATGGACGACAACCGCGCCGACACCGTCGTCCTCAAGACCTCCGACAGCACGCTGCGTCTGCCCACCTACCACCTCGCCCACGCCGTCGACGACCACCTGATGGGCGTCACGATCGTGATCCGCGGTGACGAGTGGCTTTCCTCTGCCCCCGTCCACCACCAGCTCTTCGACGCCCTCGGCTTCCCCCGCATTTCCTACGCCCACATCGCGCCCCTGATGAAGCAGGAGGGCAAGACGCGCCGCAAGTTGAGCAAGCGCCGGGACCCCGAGGCGGACGTCGAGTTCTACGCCCAGGCCGGCTACCCGACCGAGGCGGTCCTGTACTACCTGCGCGGCCTGGCCAACGGCCGGCTCGCGGAGATGCCCCTCGACCAGGCCCTGCGTGAGCCCTTGCGTCTGGAGGAGTGCGGGGTGACGGGCGCGCTGATCAACCTCGCGAAGCTGGAGGACATCTGCGCCGACCACATCGCCGCCCTGCCCGGCGCCACCATCCTGGACCGCGTCAAGGAGTGGGCCAAGGCGTACGACGTGCCGCTCGCCGAGGTGTTGGAGAACCACGAGGACTTGGCGCTGCGGGCCCTCGCGGTGGAGCGCGACGGATTCGACAACCCGCGCAAGGACCTCCGCATGTGGAGCAACTTCCGCACGCACTACGGCTTCTTCTTCCAGCAGCTCTTCGCCACCGTCACCGATCCCGCCGATCCGCGGTTCGGCGGACTGGCCCCGGACGTGGTCCGGGAGCTCAGCCGGCGCCTGCTCGACCGCTACCAGCCCACCGAGGACGGCGACGGCTGGTTCGACCAGATCCGCGCCGTCGCCGCCGAGCTGAACTTCGCCGACAGCGCGAGGACTTACAAGCAGAACCCCGGGCTGCACCCGGGCTCGATCAAGGAAGCCTCACAGGTCATCCGCGTGCTGCTCACCGGGTCGACCCGCAGCCCTGCCCTGCATCTAGTGGCGGCGACGCTCGGAGAAGCCGAGGTGCGACGGCGCCTGGAGGCTGTCCAGGCGGCCTGACCGCGGGCTGGGACGTCGAAGGGGCGGACACACAGCGTGTGTCCGCCCCTTCGACGTGCGTGGTAGCGGGGACAGGATTTGAACCTGCGACCTCTGGGTTATGAGCCCAGCGAGCTACCGAGCTGCTCCACCCCGCGTCGGTGATCCCGACTCTACGGCACGAGCGGGTGATCACAAACCGGATTGCCGCGCGGCTGGTGCTGGTGCTCAGCGTGCGAGCTGTCCGGCGAGGGTCGGCGACGGCTGCGGCACCTCGCCGAAGTCCTCGTCGTCGCACAGGATCGTCAGCCGGTTGATGACGGTCTCAAGCGCTGGGGGGAGTCGTGGGTGGAGCCCTTCGTGGCAGCGGGCGAGTATGTCGCGCCGGACGTCCTCGGGCAGCAGCGGGGTCAGGTTCTGGAAGGCGCGCGGGGTCCTCGGCTTGGACGGGACGCTCTCGGCCTGGCCTCGCCAGTGGGCCGCGTCGCGGGTCTCGCCGAGGGTGAGGTGGTGCAGGTGCAGCAGGTATGCGGCTGTGGCGTTGCCGGAGCCGGCAGCGAACTGCCACCAGAACTGGGCGGCATCCGTACGGCTGGTGACGAATAGCAGGCTGCCGAAGACGAGCGCGCCTTCGGGGTGGATGTGGTGGGAGTTGACGAGCCGGTCGAGGGACCGGCCGGCCTGGGGGGCGTTGAGGACGAGGGCGACAGCCAGGTCGAGTTCGTGGAATGCCTGCTCGTGGTCGGACGGGAAGGGGGCCGGAGCCGCCGTGATGTGGGCGGCTGCGGCGGGCGGCGCGGTGCTGGTGCAGGTGAAGATCCTGGCCTCGGAGGCGTCCGTGTCCAGGCCTAGGTACGGGCCTGCGTGCCAGGTGAGGAGGCTGGGGTGCTGATCGGCGGGTCCGCTCATTGGTCCCCCTTTTGCCGTTCGGCGAGTTCGGGCCTTCCGATGGCGGTGGCGAGGCGGCGGCGGGCGTGGCGCAGGTTGGAGCGCAGGGTGGCCACCGGGGTTCCGAGGAAGTCTGCTACCTGCTCCTCGTCCAGATCGAGGCAGTATCGCAAGACCACGCTGTCGTGCTGGCGTTCCGGGAGTTCGAGGATCGCAGTCATCAGGCCGATCCGCTCGGGCAGGGTCTCCAGGCTGATGCGGGCCTGTCGGCGGAAGTGGTCGATCACGGCGTCGATCGCCACGGTCTGCACGGCGACGGGCTCGGCCTGGGCGGCGCGCCAGGCCGCGAGGTGCTCCTTGAGGAGCCGCCAGGCGTAGGCCGCCGGGATCTCCTGGCGCAAGGCGAGTGCCCAGTTGCGGCGCAGGTGTTCCTTGGTGGCGGCCACCACCAGTTCGGGGCCGCCGTCGCGGTGGCCTACCTGGGTGCGGACGAACCCCAGCCAGGCGCGCTCGTGCGTGGCGCAGAACGCGTCGAAGGTGAGCGCCTCGCGGCCACCCGACGTCGTTCCGCTGGCGTCGTTCATGGCCCGGCCTCCCCTGAGGCCGGCACTGGGCGGCTCGTCCCGGTTGATCAGCATCGCGCTGTCCCTCCCCTGCACTGGCGTGCGGCCGGTGCTGGTGTGCCTCGGGGGAACTCGTGTCCCCCCGAGGCACATGGAAGCGCAGTGGGGACCGCTGGGTGCAAAGGGGGCGCAAAGAAAATGACAGACGGTAATAGTATGACTACTGCATTAGCTGATCGATTGTCGGGTCTTCCTGTCGTACGTTGGTCATCGTGCTCAAGCACCGCCCGGAGCAGTCCAGTTCGCCCATCCGGGCGGCGTCGGGGTTGACATGCAACGGCCCCGGGCAGGAACCGCAGGAGCATCCGCCGGTGGCGCGCCGTGGCGCGCTCCGCATGGCGCGGCACGAACAGCAGCGCAGGACGAGACGGCCGGGGGGCACGGTGGGCAGGCGCAACGACGAGGACGACGAGATCGACCTCCAGCTTCACCGGGCTCACTCCGCCCGCATGTACGACTACTACCTCGGCGGGACAACGAACTTCGCCGCAGATCGGGAAGCCGCCGGCCAGGCGATCGCGGTGTTCCCATCCGCCCGGGTCGCCGCGCGAGCGAACCGGGCCTTCATGCACCGCTCCACCAGCACCCTCGCACAGGCTGGCATCGCCCAGTTCCTCGACATCGGTACCGGCATCCCCACCTCGCCCAACCTCCACGAGGTCGCCCAGGCCGTGAATCCGCAGACCCGGGTTCTCTACACCGACAACGACCCGATCGTCTTGGCCCACGCCCGCGCCCTGTTACTGAGCAGCCCCGAAGGGCTGACCACCTACCTCCAGGCCGACGTCACCGATCCGGCCACGATCCTCACCTCGCAGGAGCTGGCCCGGACCATCGACGTCACCGCACCCGTCGCCATGAGCCTCAACGCCCTGCTCCACTTCGTGCCCGACGACCAGGACGCCTACCGGATCGTGGAACAGCTCAAGAACGCGCTCTCCCCGGGCAGCGCTCTGGTGATCAGCCACGGCACCCCCGACTTCGGACCAGCCGAGGCCGAGCGCATCACCCAGGTCTACGCCGCCGCTGGCACCACGGTCCGCATGCGCACCCGGGCGCAGGTTGAGCGGTTCTTCGACGGCTGGGACCTCCTCGATCCCGGGATCTGCCCCACCCATAGGTGGCGGCCGAACGGCGCCGACCAAGGGATCACCGAGGCCCAGGTGAGTGCCTACGCCGCCGTCGCGGTGAAGCGGTGACCTGTCGTCAGTGAAGCACCTTTGGTGCTGGCGGATGCAACCGTTCGCTCCCGAATCCCGAACGTTCCGTACTGACCAGTCAGCTGGTGGTCCGCACATCGGCAAACAGGGCGAGCGCCGCACTGATCTCGCCCGGCTGGAGCACCGCCGTGGCCAGGGTCTTACTCTCGTCAGCCGGGGGCGGCTTGGGCGGCTGCCAGTCGATGCCGGCGGCGGTGAGCACGGCGACCAGGTGCTGCACGGCGGAGGCCAGACGGTCGGCGTTCTCCCCGGAGAGGACCCGGCCCGCCTTGTGCTGGAGGTCCGCGAGGGTCTTCATCTGGGAGGCGACCCGTTCGACGTCGGGTGCCAGGGCGGCCAGCGCCGCGTCGGGACCGGTTCCTTCGACGTCGAGCACCAGGCGTACGGGGCTGGGCTGGCCGACGGTCGGAACGCCGTCGTCGGAGAGCGTGTACGGGACCTCCCAGCTGCTGGAGCCGAAGCCGTCCTGGGTGTACTGCCAGACGGTGGCGATGACCCGGTCCGGGTAGGTGCCGATGACCTGCACCGTGCCGTACTCGAGGCGGTCGTCCTCGGTGGGGCGCAGGCGCTGCTCGACGACGGAGGCGATGGCGTCGATCCGCTCCTCCAGGGTGCCGGCCAGCGGTGCCAGTTCCACCTGGGTGTCGCCCAGCGCCCCGCGGGCCTTGTGCTGCTTGAGGTCGAGGGTGGAGGTGTAGGGGTTCGCGCCGAACAGCACCGGGCTGTACTCGTAGAGGTCGAGGTCGGTGATGCGGCGAACGCCCTTGGCGCGTTTGGCCGTTCGGACCTGGTAGCCGATGGACCACTGCACCTGGTCGCCGAAGAACAGCAGGTTGGCGTACATGTCCTTCCCGGCCTGGGTGGCCAGATTGCAGCGGCCCTTGACCAGGAGCGCGCCGGCCTCGGCGGGCCAGGGCTGACCGGTCGGCAGGGCGGCGGGCAACCGGGCGTCGCCGGGCAGCAGTTCCTCGGTGTGCTCGGTGCGGGCGGTCCACACGTTCCAGTCGTGCGACCACACGCCCTTCGGTGTGATCTCCGCGAGGGTGCGGGCGTAGGCACCGGGCTCGATCACGTCGCCGTCGTGGTCGCGCAGCCCGGTGATCGACACGAGCGTGGTGAAGGTGCCCTGGTCATCGTCGGTCTCCAGCACGCCGAGCATCGCCTGCTTGTGGTCCAGCGTGCTGCTGGGGGTCGGTGCCACCGTGTCGCTCCCGGTTCGCTGGGTTGGTGGCGGTCACGGTAGGCGGACGGCGGGCTTGGGTCTCGTCCTACTCGTCGTACCAGTTGTCGTCGTCGGTCTCGGCGTAGACCTGCTGGACGTGCCAGTCGCCGGGGCCGGCGAGGACGACGATCTCGGACTCGTCCAGGCAGCCGATGCCGGTCCCCGGGACGGCCAGGATGCGGGTGACGGGCACGTCGCCGCTGATCGTGTAGCCGACGTGGACCTCGCCGCCGTGCGTGGCGAAGCCGGCAGCGACATGTTCCTCGGTGGTGAAGGACGACAGCGGGCGCAGCGGCAGGTCCGTGACCGTGCCCTGGCCGTCGATCCCGCTGACGTGGGTGTCGTCGTAGCCGCCGGTGAAGCCGCGGTGGACGGTGACGTGGGTGACGCCGAGGTCGGCGAAGTGCGCCTGGGTGGTCTCCCACATGGCAGTGAGGAAGGCGTGCAGCACAGGCCCGTCTTCCGCAAGAGCCTGAGCGGTTTCGGCGTCGAGGCCGGCGTCGCCGTGGTCCCAGGCCATGGTGTCGGTGAGGTTGAAGGCCTGGCGGGCGGTCTCCTGGAGGGCGAGGGCGTTCGCGTCGTGGTCGTTGGAGGTCGCTGCCCACCCGGCGACGTGGTGGGAGACGGCCTCGGCGCGGGCGAAGTCCCGGTACTCCTCGGCGCCCATTCTCACGTAGCCCCAGGGCTCGCGGCGGGCGCCGCTGTCGAGGTCGGCTTGGTCGACGTAGTCGGCGTAGCCGTTGGCCCCGGACTCCGGCCGGTACGCGGCGAGGTGTCCGGCACGGACCCGGGCGAGGCGGTCGCGCTGGCGGTCGGACAGCAGCTGCTCGTCGGGGACGTCGATCATCTTCTTGGCGAGCGAGTCGCACATGGCGGCCTTGACGGCGCCGGGGGCCCTCTGCCGTTTCCCGAGCAGGTCCGATTGGCTGACGGCGTGGTCGTCCGCGAGGGTGCCCGGGAGGCCGACTCGGCCGGCGCCCGGGTGGTGGGCGAAGCGGCCTTGGAGGTCGCGCACATGCCGGGCCTCGTCCCAGAGCCGGTTCTTGCGGCGCAGCCGGAGGGTGACGGCGGGGAAGTCGTGCACCGCACCGCCTTCCGCCGGGGATCAGGACGGCGGCAGCGTGGCACCGGGCCAGGGGTGGTGTCGCGCCGAGCGATGCGGGACTACTCGGCAGACTGCCAGTGCCAGGTGCCGGGACCGGCCAGGATGACGACCTCCGACTCGTCCAGGCAGCCGAGCCCCGTGGCCGGCGTCGCGATCACCCGCTCTGCGGGCACGATCGCGCTCATCACGAAGCCGGACCCGCCATCCGCGGCGAAGCCGTGGGCTACCTCCGGGTCGAGCGAGAACGCGGAGAGCGGGCGCAGCAGTGGGTCGGAGAGGGTGCTGCCGTCGGCCGTCCAGCCCGCGGGTGGCCGACCGTCCGAAGTGGCGACGCCGCGCCACACGGTCAGGGAGCCGAGGTCGGCTTCGGCCAGGTGGTTCTGGGTGCGCTCCCACATCGCCGCCAGCATCGCCGCGTGGCCGGTGCCGCGGGCGGCCCGCTGACTAGCGGTCTCCCGCGCGAGCTGGTCGGTGCTGGGCCAGTCGGCGGCCGGGTGCAGCCCGAAGGCTTCTCGCGCGGTTTCTTGAAGGGCGAGGGCCCCGGGGTCTTCGTCGTTGGATGTCATCGCCCAGGTGGCGACCACCTCGTTGACGGCGCCGCGCCGCAAGAGCTCGCGTGCCCGGTCGGCGTCGACGTGCGTCCAGGACGCGTCCGCCGGGGAGTCGCCCGGCCGGACGGAGTTGGCGATCCCGGTCGCCGGGTCCTCGTACGCGTGTACCTTCCCCACGCGCACCTGGTCGAGCCAGGACCGGTCGGAATCCAGCAGCAGCGTCTCGTCCGGCATGTCGCGCAGGTCGCGGGCGATCCCCTCCACCACGTTCGCCTTGTACGCCTTGGCGACACGCTCGCTCTGCCCATCACGGAACACCAGGCCGTGCTGCTCCTCGTCGAAGCGGGGTTCAGTGCGTGGTGCCCTGGACTGCCGGTTCGCAGCCGCTCGGATGCGCTCCAGCAGCGGGTTCAGCCCCATGCTGGGGCTTTGCGCGAACCGGCCGCGGCCGTCCCGTCGGTGAAGGTGTTCCTCGAACGGCTTGTTCTTCGCGCGCAGGCGCAGGTGGACGAGCCGGGCGGTTCGGATCGGGCGGCCCACACGGTCCTCCGGTGGCGGGGCAACTTGGTGCAGCGCACCCTGTCAGCGGCGCGGCTTAGCGTCGCCGCGGCCTGGTGGCGGCCCGACGAGCAACGCGCGCGGGGCGCTGCTCTTCTCAGCCCGGTCTGTGCGCTGGCCGGCGGTCACCCCGTCTCGTCGCCGCCGTTCTCCTGCTCGGCTTCATCCCGCAGCTGCTGGGGGGCGGCCTTGCCGAACGGCTGGGTCAGGACTCGGCGGGCAGCCTCTTGCCTGTCGACGCGCAGTACCTGGGCGAGTCCGTCGAGTGTGGTGACGGGCTCACCGTTCGGGTAGCGGATGTCCCAGCGCCGGCTGCGCAGCCAGTCCTCGTTGAGGTGCTGGCGGTTGCTGGGCGTTCCGGTGGTCATGGTTCATCCTCACACGGGGGTACGGGCGGGGTGGTCTCGGTCCGTCGGCCCGGCGATGCGATCAGCGCTCGAGCCGCCACGCAAGGCGGCAGCGGCAGTTGACGGCTTGGCTGGGTGGGGCGGTGGTGTCACCGGGGTGGCGCAGCAGGTCGTCGCCGATGGTGAAGGGCTGGCCGTAGGGCTGGGTCTGGCCGTCGGCCGCGTCGTGGTCGGACCTGGTCCGGCCGTCGTCGTGGGCTACCCAGCTGCGGACGAGACCGGTGCGGGCGCTGGCGGCGGCGGCCTGGTCGCGGGCGCTCTCGACGGTGACGGTGGCGAGGTGGCCCGCCTTGACGCTCGCCCAGTTCGCGAGGGAGCGGCCCCAGCTGCGGGTGGCCTCGGCGATGCCGGCCAGGCTCTTGCCCTCCCGGTCGGCGCCGGCCACGTCTTCGGCGAGGGCTTGGGCCTGCCCGGTGAGCCATGTGGTGAGCAGCGGGGCGATCGTGGGCCAGACGGCGGCGGTGGCGGTGCTGTTCGAGTCGAGGGCGGCGTGCAGTTCGGTCGCCGCCGTGGTGGCAGCCTGTTCGATGAGGGGCTGGAGGGCCTGGGCGGCTTCCTGCTGCCAGGTGGCGACGTCGATCACCTGGCCGACGGGCAGGTCCTTGATGCCAATGAGGGCTGTGGTGTCGCCTCGGTCGTCCCAGTGCCGGGTGCCCTTGCGGTGCCGGGGGGAGTTGAGTCGGGCGACGGTCCGCTCGGTCCAGCGGGTCGTGAGCGTCTGGAGGGCGTCGTCCAGGCGGCCTCGGAGGGAGTCGGCCGCGGTCTCGTCCAGGGCGAGGTCGAGGGTGGACGGCAGGGCCTTCGCCGTGGCCGGCGCCGGGGGCGGTGCCGTGGTGTCGAGGGCCGGGGCGTCGGCGGTGCGGGCGGGCAGCGCGGTCCGGCCGGAGGCCAGCCACAGGGCCCGGGTCTCGGGGGTGTCATCGATCTCGTCGGCGTATCCGGCGAGTTCGGCGTAGGAACGGATCGAGCGAACGCCGGCGGCGACTTCCTCACGGGCTTCGGCCAGGCGCTTGGTGCGGGGTTCTCGCAGTACATCGATGTCGGAGGTGTCGAAGTAGACCTCGGCGTCTTCCCCGGCGTCGTCCTGGAAGGCGTCGGCGATCAGCCGCAGGTGCGGCGGCATGGTGATCTCCCAGAACGTCGTTTTCTCGGCGCGGGCGTTGTCGAACGTCCGGCCCGAGGCGTTGCCGAGCTGGGACTCCGGGACGCCGAACGCCGCGAGCAGTTCGATCTTGGAGAGGGCGGCGACGGTCTCGTAGGCCATGTCCCGGGGTGTGACGGAGGTGTCCGTGACGGTGACGTTGCCGCCGTTGAGCACCGTCCAGGAGCCGGCGGCGGAGGGTCCCGTGCCGAACCTGGCGCGCAGCAGGCGCAGTTCGTCGTCGTCCATGTCGCCGTCGATGCCGATCACGCCGCCGGGCCTGGCGTCGTTGTTGACGAACGACAGGTTGTAGTGGCGGGTGAAGAAGTCGAGGTCGGCGCTCAGGCCTGCGGCTTCCAGCGGTGTGATGCCGGAGTAGGGGTCGAGCGGGTGGGGGGTTCGGATCCACCGCACCTGGTCGACGTCGAGGTGGCGCAGCTCCCCGGTGATCGTGACGGTCTCGAAGTGGGAGATCAGGTCAGCGCCGGTGGACGGTACCGGCCGGGTACGGCCCGGTGGCAGCAGGTCGATCCGCAGCAGGTCGCCTCCGCGCGAGAACGTCGGTTCGAGGAACACCCCGCGCTTGGACAGCAGAAGCTGCATGCTGACCCGCTTCTTGAAGGTCCACGCGCCCTCGGCCGGGTTGGCCCTGATGTTCATCGCGCGGTAGAGCGGGTGCGCGTCGTGGGGAGGCAGCGGCTCGTCGGAGGTGCCGCTGCGCGGGCGGACCCGAAGCGGCCTGTCCGCGGCGTGGTTGGAGATCGTGTCGACCGCCTTGTAGATCCACACGGCCCGCTCCATGCCGTCGCGCACCGCGCGCTCGACGGACCACGGACGGGCCCGGTCCACGCCCGCGGGCGTCCAGCCCATCGTGTACTCCGGCACGGACTTCATGGCCGGCGCAGGACGTCGCAGGGTGGGGAACCAGCGGCGGGGCATCCAGTCCTCCTACTGCTCGGTGTGGTGGCCGAGGACGGCGGCGACCGCGAGCGCGAGCAGGCTGGTGCAGGCGAGGCCGAGGCGCGGGTCGGTGGCGTAGGCGGCCGCGTTGAGGCCGATGACGCCGAGCACGAGCAGGACGACGGCGACGATGTCGCGCACCCGGCGTTCCGTCAGGTGCACGACGTCGTCCGTCAGATGGGGCTGGTGCCTGCTGGGTGTGGTCACGGCAGGCAGGCTAGGCGTGTTGCCGCCTAGCGTCCCGGCGGCTGCTGGCGCATCCGGTTGTCCGGGTCGCCGGCGGCCGGCTTGCGGAAGCCCTCCGCCGCGTCCACCTGGTGGCGGTAGTCGGGTGCGGGGCGGCGCTTGCGGGTGCCGATCGGGCCTCCGTGGAGCATCGGGTCGGAGCCTGCGCAGGGCCGGTCGTGGACCTCGTCGTAGTGCCGGCGGCAGCGGATGCACATCACGTCCGCACTCTGGATCTTGGTCGTGGCTGGGACCCGGTACACACCGCGGCGGCGGGCGTAGGCGGCGCCCTGCGTGTCTACGGGGACGTACGCGGCGATCACCCACTCGTGGATGTCGCTGCCGGTGGCGTCGTCGGTCTTGGTGCTGTCGGTGGTCATGCTGCACTCCCCTCGCCTGCGGGCGCCCTGCGGGTGGGGCCTACTGGCAAGCAGCGGTTGTTCGGTGTCCTGTTCTGCCCGGGTCCGCGGCGTGGGTCCCGGCTCGCTCGTCGCGGCATCATCCGCGCGTGGCCTTCGAGTTGGCCCGAAGGGGCGGTGTCGTCAACGCTGGTGGGCTATGAGCCCGTTGTCTTCCAGCATGGATGCCTCGATGTCCCAGAGCTGCTTGCCGAGGGAGGCGAGTGCCGGTTGGGCTGCGGCGGCGCGGGGCAGGGCAGTGGCGGCGACGTGTGCGGCCTCGGTGCCGCTGTGGATCACCGGGCCGATGGTGCCCAGGATCGTGTCGCAGACGGCGCGGCTGCAGCGGTCCTCGATGGAGGGGCCGATGACGATCAGGTTGCCGTTCGCGCCGTAGATCGGCGTGTGCTGGTAGGCGACGCTGTTCACGCGTGCCAGGTCGCGCAGTTCGCGATCGGTGTCGGCGGGCACGGGAGCCAGGTTGAGCCACCACGACCCGGGGTCGAGGGCTTCGAGCGCGCCGGCGGCCGGGTGGGTGAGCACTTCGTGGAGTTCATCGAGGTCCTCGAGGAAGGTGAGGAGCATTCCTGCCCCTTCGGCGGCCTCGCGCGGGGTGGGGTGCGCGGTCCAGCTAGCCCCGCTGGTGTTGGCGCCCCGCATGCCCCAGGTGCGCACTGAGTAGCGCGCAGCCGAGAGCCGGTTCACGGTTTGATTTGCGTGCTGGCTTGACCCCAGCACGGCAAGAGTAAGCAAGTTCCCTCTCCATTCCGGAAGTTACGGATTCGGGATTCCCCCCACGCTCGACCGTAGTTGGTGATCGATGTTCAAGGGAATCTCATCAGTGCACAATTGGGTTATCACCGTTGCACATCGACACGGACAGCACACGTCCCATCGCCACCTGTAGCGGCCTGTCGGGGCGCAAAGGCCTACGAACTAGGCAGTGGCAGAGGGAGGTTGTACCGGCTGGAGATCGCGAGAACGACGTCGTACGCGTCGGCGGACTGGTTGAGCAGATCGCGCTGGAGGTGCTTCGTCGCCTGGCGCAGCCGCTTACGGGCGGTCTGCGTGTGGATGCCGAGGGCCTCGGCTGTGCGGGCGGTGTCGCCGTTGGCCAGCACCCACTCCTTGAGGGTGCACGCCAGTTCCCCCGACAGCGGGTGCAGGAACTCGTCCCTCCACGCACGGACGTCGGAGCCGGCCAGGTACTCCCGAAGGTCGGCTGGCCCGACGTCGAGCGTCTCGCCGCCGCACTCGTCCGCGATGAGGGCCTCCAGCGCGACGGCGGTGAGCGCCCTGTCACGGATGCTGTCGAGGTCGACTCCGAGGATGCTGGCCGCGGACCGGACACGGTTGGCGACGGTGTTGCGATGGGCGCCGGTGAGTTCGGCAGTCGCGCGCACCGATGACTGGAGGGTGAGGTTGAGGGCCTGGATCAGCACGTCCCGGTCCGCCGCCCGCTGGGCAAGGAGCGGCTGTAGAACGGCGCTGGCCCAGCCAGGGTGAAGCTGGTTGAGCAGTTCGGGCAGCCGTCCCTGCTCGTTGTAGAGCGCGGTCCGGCTGCTGTCGAGCCTGGCGTTGGCGAGGGCGCGCAGGGCGTGGCGGTAGGACTGGTCGGTCTCGGCCAGGGGCTTGGTGGAGCTCACGCCGAGGTAGCGGTGGCGCTGGACGGCGACCAGGCGGCACAGGGCGGCGCCCACTTCGTCCGTACCTGGTTCGGTGGGGCAGGGCTGGGGAGCGACGATGATCAGGTGCTCGTCGTAGACCGGGCACTGCACCACGAGGGCGCGGCTTCCGAGGGTGCGCCGGCACTCCTCGTCGAGCTGGTTGCGTTCGGACGGGCGGCTTTCCAGGATGTAGACGCGGGCGGTGTCCTGGTCGAGGAGTCCCGGGTAGAGGCTGGCCGCGGTTCGCTGGGCTTTGAAAACCTCTCCAGTCATCAGGAGTTGCAGGATCGCGATGCGCAGCGCGTTGGCCGTGGCCTGGTGGTTGTGAAGGTCGGTGTCGGCGTCCTCGACGGCGAGGTGCAGGGAGATCAGGTCGGCCGCCCGGTTGATGATCTGGGTGAGCCCGCGGTCGAAGGGGGCTTCGCGGGCCACGACGAGGACGGCGCGGGGCTGGGAGCTGCCGACGGCGACGAGTCGGGTCTGGTGGCCGTCGTGCTCGAGGGCGGCGGACTGGAGGGTGCCGCCGGCGATCTGCGTGATCTTGTCCGCGACGGCGGTGAGCTTGTCGGCCGAGCGCTGTGGGGCGACGGCGGTGAGCGCTCCGTCCCGGCCGACCAGGACGACTCGGCTGGAGGTTTCGGAGGCGAGCCAGCGCACGATGCGGCCGGCGTGCGGGGCGTCGGAGGTGACGCGCGCCTGTCCGAGCAGCCAGTCGCGCCACTCGATGGCCCGGTGCAGGTTGTTCATCCGCTCGTGGGTAACCGCCTCGGCGAGGTCGGCCCAGGAGGTACGGGCGGGCAGGGTGAGGAACGGCACGCGCAGCTTGCTCATGGCGTTGACGAGCTCGATGGGCACGTAGCCGGTCGTGGAGATGACGGCCAGTGCCGCGGCGCCGGCGCCTGCGGTGCAGCTGACGAGGCGCTCGAAGCCGGGGTCGGCTGGGGCCCAGTCGTCCAGGTCGGCGACGGCGAGGGTGCCTGTCAGGCTGCCGCGGGCCCGGGGCCTGTCGTTGGGGTGGACAGGCCAGACTGCCGTGATGGCGCGCACCCTGGCGCTCGGCGGTGTTCCCGGGAATTCCGTCAGCCCGAATTCGTCCATCTCGATGAGACGTTCCAGTGATGGCATGGTCCCCCCTCTGCTGAATCACCACGCTTCCTGGATCGCGAGCATGCCAAATCTGCGGCTCCCCTTCGCAGGATCTGACCGGCCGCGCCCCCGGAAGACATGCCATCAAAACCCGGACCATCTCCCATGTCAACGGGAATAGTTGGATCACTCATTACTGACGGATTGCCAGATAATTCTGGTGTCGTAGCCTTGATTTACCCTGTCTCCGGTCAAGCGATCACCCGGACGCGACGCCTCCCGGTGTGCGGCTCGTAGGGCGCCAGCAGGACCGCCTCCGCTCGGTCCGGCGAGCTGACACCGCGCCGCCGCATCGACCGTTTGGACTCGATCACGGTCCTTCCGCCCGAGTTGGTCTCCAGCTTCGGGGCGGACATCTGGGCCTGGGTACGGCGGTCGACGCGCAGCCGTAGCGAGCCCTGCCCGTGGGGAGACAGCAGCGACCGCATCGCCAGCCACATCTCGTCCCGCTTGTTGGAGGGGCGCAGCGTCGCGGCCTCGTCGTCCCGGCCCGTGCTCTCGCTGGCGAGCACGGTGACGATCTCTGCGCGGTGGAGGCCTTCGCGCCGCCAGGCTTCCAACAGGCCGGCGACGCCCCAGCCGATGCCGACGCCGTCGATCTTGACGCGTACGGGGGCGGTGCTGCCGAGCGCTGCGGCGAGGTCCTGGGCGGTCTTGATCTCCCGCAGCACGACTCCGGCGACGACGACGGGGTCGGCGTTGTCCTGGCCGGCGCTGGCGTGGCGCAGCTCGACCAGGTCGCCGACGGAGCGGGCGATGGCGAACTCGTCTCCTCCGTCGGCGGCGACGTCGACGCCGAGCCTGACCCAGGCGCCGCGCCGTACCCGGTGGGCGCTGGTCTCGCCGTCCAGACTGAGGGTGTTGAGGGCGACGTAGTCGGGGCCGTCCGGTTCGGGGTTGTCGCTGGCGCGCTCGACCCAGGAGGAGGGGATGGCGCGGGCCTGGCCGCCGCGGGGGAAGCGGGCGTGGACCTTCGCCTGGACGAAGGGCGCGTCCTCGCCATGGTCGCGGATGGCCTCTTCCACCCACTGGGGGTCCACGAGGTGGGTGGCGAGCAGGTGGGCGGGTGCCTGGGGCGGGCAGGCGCGGCAGCGGCGGGTGCGTTCGCCGGACAGCAGCGGGGTGTCGTAGACGCTGATCGGCAGCACGCGGACCGTGGGGTCGGCGCAGGTCTGCTCGAACCAGCTGCCCTCGTCGTCGGTGGCCGGGTTGCCGATCAGCAGGGCGCGGGTGTGCTCGCCGGTGAGCAGGCCGCGCATCGCGGCGCCGATGATCCGGCCGATGCCGCCGGCCTCGTCCACGATGACCATCAGGCGGGGCGCGTGGATGCCCTGGACGGCGGACTCGTCGTGCGGCGGGGCGCTGAACCCGTAGGCGACCACGGTGTCCGAGCCGTGGCGGTCGGGCATCTTCCACTGGGTGACGCCGACGTCGCCGGGCAGGCCGGCGCGGGCGACGATCTGGCGGATGTGGGGCCACATCTGGCGCTGGACCTGGCGGGCTCGGGTGGCGGTGGTGACCGTGAGGGCGGTGCCGGGCGGGTGCACGGCGGCGGACCAGACGGCGGCGCGGGCGGCGATGTGGGTCTTGCCGGAGCCGAAGCAGCTCGGGACGGCGACTCGGCGGTTGTCGACCAGGGCTTCGAGGATGTCCCTCTGGCGGCTCCACTGGGATTCGCCGAGGACGTCCTCCACGAATCCGACAGGGTCGTCGGCCCACAGGGCGTAGGGGGTGCCAGCCTCGGCGTCGGCTGCTGCGAGGACCTGGGCCCAGTCTCCGGTGTCGAGGGTGGCGTAGAAGCGCCGGCGGACGGCGGGTGCCGAGGAGGCGAGGTCCGTGTAGAGGCGGCGGCCAAGCTTGCCGGGACGGGGTGCGGGCACCGCGGGCAGCGGCCTGGTCACGTGTTCCTCCTGCTCGTGTCGGTCGGCAGGCCACGGTGCCCGACCTGCGCTCGGGTGTCGCGCCGAGGGAACCCGCAAGGGATTTACCTTGCTCTGCTTTATCGACCTAAGTCAACTTATCTGCGAGGCTGGTACCGCCAGCCGGGGACCGCGAACCCCCGGCCCCAGCCTCAAGGAGACCAACCATGGCCCCGACCAACCGAATCACCGCCCGGCACGCGGCAGTCGCCTTCGCCCTCACCACCGCCTTCACCACCGGCATGGCCATCAGCACCCACCCCACCACCGCCCCGGCCAACCCGGCGATCGTGACCACCAGTCCCGCCCCGGCGCAGCCGATGCCCGCCACCGCCCCGGCGGCCCCCACGATGGACCCGCAGACTGCTCTCTCCCCGGCGGCCGCCTGCCCCGTCAACGCCCCGAGCCCGGCCGCCATCACCCTGCCCGAGACACCTGCCACGGTCACCGTCACCGCCCCGGCGGCCACGATCACCGAGCCCGCCCCGACCGTGACCGTGACCATCACGGCCACGCAGATCGTGACCGCCCCGACGGTCACGGCCCCCGCCTCGTCCCCGACCGCCCTCACCACCCTGCTCCCGACCTCGGCTCCCTCCCCGACCCCGAGCACCCCGCGCGGCCCCCAGCCGAGTCACTGATCTGAGACCGGGGCTCCTCCGACCGAGGAGCCCCGGTCCGGCAGGGACAGCACCCAGCCTCTCGCCGTCTTCGACGCCACCACCCCGAGCTGGCGCCGTGCCCGTTGCACCGTTCGCGGGGCGAGCCCGACGGCCGCGGCCGCCGCCAGCACGTCCCGGGTCGGCGCCGGGCCGGCCGCCAACATGCGGGCCAGGAGCCTGTAGGCGCTGGTGCTCGCCGGGCGCCGCCGCGACAGGTCCGCGACGCTCATCGCCTCGTCGCGCCCGCTCGCGAAGCGGCTGCTCCACGCCACGGGCCGGGTCCGGCCCGCCTGGCGGAACTGCAAGCCGCCCATGACCGCCCACTCGCTGCTGAACACCGGCACCAGCGCCATCGCCCCGTCCGCACCGTGGACAGCCATGTGCACCGCCGCCGCGTGCGAGGACTGCGACGCCTCCTGCGCCCGCCGTGAGGACGACCAGCCCGCGCGCTTCGACGCGTCTCGGACCGCCAGGACCGCGGTTCCGACGCGCTGCGCGAGTTCCGCGAGCGCCCGCACCACCCTCTCGACGGGTATCCGGTACGGACAAATCGTCATGAGGTCCAGCACCACCAGGTCGGGGCGGTGTTCGCGCAGGAGGCGCTCCAGCTGGTCGGCGTCGCCGGGCAGGCGCAGCCCTCGCCGCCCACCGCGGCCACCCAGCACGGGGGCCACCTCGACCCGCTCGCTGCCCGGCCCGCAGGCCTCCAGCAGTTCCGCCGTCCGCCCGGCCGTCTGCGGCGATGCGAGCACCAGCACGGTGCGCGCCGCCTGGGGCTGCTGCCCGTCGGGCAGGGCCGCCGCCGTCGCCGCCCGCACCGCGACGTCCAAGGCCAATGTCAGGGCGCTCACGCCGTCCTCGCCGTCGATCAGGCTCAGGCCCGTCGACGGCACGTAGCCGGGCCAGATCCAGCCCGGGCCGTCCTCGAACGCCGGCGGCGCGACCACCACGTACTCCGGGCCCAGCCGCAGCGCCCCCGCGATGTCCTGCGTCTCGCACCCGTCGGCCAGACAGTCCAGCTCCACTCGGCCGTCCCCGGCCGCGAGCACCAGCAGGGAGCCTTGCCGGTCGTCGTGCGCTGGGCAGCGCGCCAGCCAGCCGCCCTCGGTCGGCCGGACGTTCCCCCAGCGGCGCAGCGCCGCCAGCACCGTCTCGTACTCCTGCGCCACGCGCCCTTCCTCCGTCGATCTGATCTCAGCCAGCCCACTGGACTGGCAGGCTGGTTCGGCCCCACACCGTCAAGACACGCGACGGCGCGAAGGGTTGCTCTCCAGGGTCCGCGCGATGCAGGTGGCCGCGTGCGGCTGGTGCAGCCGCTCGTACGACAGCAGCGGCAGTTCCGCGTTCGGGCGGCGCGAGCGGATGGTGCCGATGCCGTCGCGGTAGACCGCGGTGTTGCCGATCGCGCACGGGTTGGCGTCGACGGCGAGTCGCGCGCCGGCGGCGGTGATGGTCCAGTGCACGGCCGTGCCGCACCGGCGGCACCGGGCGAGGCCTCGCGTCGGCAGCATGCTCATGCATCTCCGGCTGCCGCGGTGTCGTCGACGAGAAGTGCCGCCACCGCCCGCCAGCCGAACAGGGCTACGGCGTGGGCCTGGCCGTGGTCGGCGATCGCCTCCAGCACCTCCAGCAGGTCGGGAGCGGCCGCGCGTCCTCCGGGCAGCGCGGCCATCAGCGGCCTCTGCCCCGGCATCGGTGTCGCGCCTGCGGGTCGGGCTCCGGCAGCTGGCACTGCGGGCAGCAGCGTCAACGGCCGGTCAGTGGCGGGCTCGGCTTCCTGGTCGTGTGCGATCGCGGTCTCGATCGAGGCGAGCCGGTCCGCGACGCTCACCTGCTCCGCAGGGGCGGGCCTTCGGCGTGCCGCAGTTCGGCGGCCGGGCCCGGCCACCGAACGGTCAGGCGAAGGACGTCCGGGCTGCTGCCGCTGCTCACGCACCCACTTGCGCCACATGGCCTGCCAGTCCGCGCCGAGGGTGGCGCGGCCGTGGTGCCAGTCCGTGAACGCCGCTGTCACGGCCGCCAGCCCGGCCGGGCCGCCGAGGCGGTCCAGGTGGCCGTCGGCCGCCGCCCACGCCAGCGCCGCAGCGTCCGGCCAGAAGCCGTCGGGCAGGGGGTGCTGGCGCGCTGCCGGCCCCCACCCACCTGCACCTTCCCCACCCGCACCAGCCCCCTCCCTGCGGGAGGGGCGGGGAGGGGCCGGGCGCGCACGAGGGCGCTGGACGTCCCCCGGGGACGCGGGCGGCTGGCCTGCGCAGTCCTCCCCGGACGGGAAGGAGTTTGGTCCTGGGTCGTCGGCGGAATCGTCGCCGTCCTGCGGCGGGTTGCGCTGCTGGCGCTTCTTCTCGGCCGCGCGCTGGCGCCGCTCCTGGACCTGGCGGCGGCTCGGGTTGGCGTCCAGGTAGCCGTGCATCACGTAGTCGCCGCGCCGCGGTTGCGGGCAGCGCGTGCACGCGTGTCCGGCCTCGTGCCATAGTCCGGAGGCGAGCAGCTTGGCGATTTGCGTGGCGGTGCCGTTCTTCGCCGCGATCGCTCCGGGGATCACCCCGTCGGTCAGGTGGGCGCTCGCGTAGGCGCCGCAGCGCACCCACAACCCGGTGGCGGCGTTGCCTGCCGCGAGGATCTTGGGGTGGTCGTCCGTGTTGTCGCCGACGGCGAACCAGGGCATGCCGGTGGTCTCCTACCAGGGTGGGGTGCCGGGTCCGCAGGCCGGCACGGCGATCGGGGCGAGGCGGTGACGCTCAGGCGGCCGTGTCGGCGGCCTGAGCGTCGAACCCCAGCAGGACGCGCAGCTTCGCGGTCGGCACGAGCACACGACGGCCGACGGTGATCGTCGGGATGTCACCGCGCCGGGCGGCGTTGTAGCTGGCGGCGCGCTCGAGGCCGAAGAGCCGGCCGGCCTCGGGCACGGTCATCGTCGGCTGGACCTGGGGGTCGGGAAGGGCGGGAACGGGGCTCGTCGTCATGCCCGCACCCTGGCCCGCCCCGGGCCCTACCGTCCCGCCGTCCATGGCCGGTGCGGGCAGTCCGGGTGTGTGCCGCACCGGCTGCACCGGTACACCGAAGGCCACATCCGTGCAGGTCATCGCCCATGCGAGCCGCGAATGGCGGCCTTGCCAACGGCTACTGCCCCGTCCGGACCGGTCGCCTGCGGCCGTGCGAAACCCTGGCCAGCACCGCATGGCAGCGGCCTGTCGGCCTCTCCTCCGTCCACCGTGGTCCACCCCCGTCCATGTCGGCGGTAGCGCGGCTGACCCCGTCCAGCCTCAGCGCGACCCAACCGCGCCCCCGGCCGTACGGTCACGGCCAACCCCCCACAACCACAACGCCCTGTGCCCTGACCTGCACGGCAACAGTGACTGTGGGCGTGCCGTAACCACCGCCCCAACCAGCGGGGCCCGAACGCCGATTGAGAGAGATGAGCGAGCGCGAGTCGAAGAAGGACGGTCCCGGGTCGGTCTACCGCCGCTGCACCTGCCGCGAGCCCGTCCTCGACGAGGACAGGCAGCCGGTGCTGGACGCCCAGGGAAAGCCGAGGATGCGCGAACTCGGCTCCCGCTGCCCGAAGCTGAAAGGTAAGAAGGCCCACGGCACATGGTGGTACTACCTCAAGCTCAAGCCCGGCCCCGACGGCAAGCCCAATCGGGACCGCAAGGGCGGCTACGAGGACAAGGACGCCGCCTTGGCCGCCTTGAAGAAGGCGATCGCCAAGGTCGACCGCGGCGAGGTGATCGACCACCGCACCACCGTCGCCCAGTACTTGATCAAGTGGCTGGATCAGCGCAAGACCCTGGAGCCGACGACCGCCAGTTCCTACGAGAGCCACCTGCGGATCTACCTGATCCCCGCGCTCGGCCACATCAAGTTGGAGGACCTGACCGCCGAGCCGATCGCCGACATGTTTGACGCGATCCAGGCCCGCAACGTCGTCATCGCCTACGAGCTGGCGCTGATCGCCCAGGCTCGTACCGAGTACGCCGAGTGGAAGGCCCTGTACGGGCGCAAGCCGGGCCGGCCGAAGAGGAACGCCCAGCCTCCGCCGGTGCCCGCACCGGAGATACCCAAGCGCGAGCCGCACGCCCAGATGCGCATCGTCTCCCCGGCGACCATGCAGCGCATCCGCGCCACCCTGCGCTCCGCTCTCACGGCGGCGGTCAAAAAGGGCCAGATCAGCCGGAACTGGGCGAGCCTGGTCGACCTGCCCTCCGGCAAGCGGCCGAAGGCGCTGCTGTGGACCCCGGAACGTGTGGAGGCGTGGCGGCGCACCGGCGAGAAGCCGTCGAAGGTGATGGTGTGGACCCCGGAGCAGGCCGGGCAGTTCCTCGACGGGATCGAGGGGGACTGGCTGCGCGCGTTCTGGCACCTGGCGATCTTCCGAGGACTACGCCGGGGCGAGGCCGCCGGCTTCGAGTGGTCGAAGGCCAACCTCGAGACCGCGGTCATCACCGTCGACTGGCAGGTGGTGACCGTCGGCGGCAAGCCTCTCGGGAAGAAGCCGAAGGCCGACAGCGAGCGCACGCTCGCCCTCGACAGCCACACCCTCCAGGAGATGCGGGACCACCGCGACCGGATGGCCGAGGCCCGTCGCGACGCGGCCGAAGCCGGACGGGCGTGGCCGGTGACCGACAAGGTGTTCGTCCGCGAGGACGGCAGCGAAATCAACCCGGACTACCTCACCGACCGGTTCGAGCTGCTGTGCAAGAAGCTGGGCCTGCCGCCCGTGCGCCTGCACGACCTGCGGCACCTCGCGGCGACCCTGCTGCTCGGCGCGGGCGCGGACCTCAAGGTCGTGCAGGAGGTACTCGGCCACGCCACGTACGTACTGACCGCCGACACCTACACCTCCGTCCTGCCGTCCCTGGACCGCGAGAACGCCGAGAAGGCCGCCGCCCTCGTCCCGGTGAAGTCCCGCAGCAGCACAAGCGCCCCGCTGGTGTACCTGCTGGTGCTCGGCGGGATCGAGGTCGCCATGACCAACGCGGAGGACGCGCACGCCATCGTGGACCTGTGGAACGAGCTCCTGGCCCACGGCTACGCCGGATTGAAGGAACGCCCTGCGATGATGCCGAAGAAGCGCACCCGCTGGTCCGGCAGGGGAGTGCTGTGGGAGCGCCAGCCCCGGCACCAGCAGTTGCACTCCGCCGTGGCTGGCGTCGACCGGCGCTCCGGCGCGGTGATCTACCAACTGCCGCTCCTCGAACAGCCCTGCTTCGAGTTCGAGCGCGACCTGTACACCGACCAGGCCGCCGTCAGCTCCGTGCAGCTGCGCCACGGCTTGCGCGGCACCATCGAGGTCGTCGCACGAGGCACTGACGAGGCCGCGGTGGAGAGCGCCTTCGAACACGCCCTGGAGCAGGCCGCCCAGATGCACACTGCCAGCGCTCCCGAAGGCGACGACGACCAGCTCCAAGGCGACATTGTCGCGACGTAGCGACCTTGTGGGCGACACCCGAGGGGGCGGAGAGGAGCACTCCGGCCCCCCTTCTACCGACTGTGCACCCACCACACCAGCCATGCGGCCACGGCGTTGCCCAGCCCGTAGCCGGAGCCGGCCATCACGCCGCACCAGAACCGTTGCAGGCTGCGCCTGCCCGCCGTCTGGCGTCGGCGCCCACTCACTGCGCCGTCCACGCGTGTCATCAACTTGTACCCCATGAGACCTCCTTGGCCATCCCGGTTCGGGTTCACCGGCCAGCCTGTGCGGGCCGGTGAACCCAGCAGACCAGACGCCCCGCCCTCTGATTCCGGGAGACCTCGGGGGGTTCTACTCGCCGCCCCAGCACCGCCGCACCCGCGCCGTATACCACGAACGCCAGCAGCGAGGCAGGGCCAACTCCCTTGCCAGTAGCGTTAACTCATGGTGAGAACCCAGCCCAGCGCGGCCGATCAACTGCTGCTTCAGCTCGCCGCCGAGCGCGGTACAGAGGTGTCCGGCCGCCAGCTCGAACGCTGGCGCGCCCAGCCCCGCCCCCTGCTACCGGCCAACTCCCGCACGTTCCTGGGTCAACCCACTGGCGGAAGCACCTCCACCGCCGACCCGGCGCTGGTCGACCTCGTGGTGTGGCTCGGCCAGCACAGCCGCCCCGGCGCCGACCCCCTCTACCTGGCACTCAGCGCGTTCGGGGCCGGACTGCCCGTCCCGGAGGGGACAGTCCGCGAGGCGTTCGCCCGGCAGGTCGTCCGGTTCGCGGACCGGATCACCGCCCGGCTCGGCCCGGCCCCGGAGCACGGGGACATCCAGGAGTGGGTAAGTGACCAGGCCGACGAGGTCGCACAGGAGGGCGCGCACCGCCTCACGGGAGTGAACCGCCGGATCCGGGTGATCGACAAGCAGCTGCGACAGCTGCCCGCGCTCGCCGAGTTGTGGCAGTTCGCCGCCGACTTCGACCCGGCCGGCGCGTGCGCCGAGCCGCTGGACAACACCGGTCTGCTGTTCCACGGCCTGACGGCGGCCGTCGGCGGGCCGGGCGGGATCGACCCGGAGGTGATCGCGAGGATGGCCCGTTCCCAGGCCGGCCGAGGGGCACCGCAGTACACCGCGCACCTGCTGGAGACCGACCCCCGCGACCCTCTCGTTGCCGTCCGGACCATGCCCACTCACCAGCTGCCAGGGCTTCCGGTCGACAGCTTCATGAACCACTTCGTCTCGGTGGCCCGGGAAGCACCACTGGAGCGGCTGCAGGCCGGCTGGACGGCGGCAGGGGAGATGGCCGTCTGGGCCCGGTCCCTTTGCTGCGCGGTCGAGGCGGAGATCGAGTCCGAGCAGCCGGGCGAGGCCAGCCGCGAGTGGGCCCTCGGTCAGTTCTTCGGCATCAGTCGGATGTACCTGATCAAGGGCCTGGCTGAGCCCTCCCCAACCGCTGGCCAGCAGGCGCTGACGGCGTTGGAGCTGGTGTTCTCCTTCGACGCGATCAACAGCGTTCTCGCCACGACGGATGCCGACGGGCACGAGACGATGCTGCGTCTCGCCCCACCGTTCCTGCTCAAGCTGGCCGCTGTCAATGTTCCGTCAGGCACGGCCAGTGTTCACCCATCGCCTACGGCGAGTTAGAGCGCCCTGGTACGCATCAGTTCGCTACCGCAGATCCAGTAAACACCTTCACAAGAAGGTTAGTTGAGCAACATGGCGGTGCAGTGATTCTTGGCGACCTCGTCACCCTTGCATCAGGTGACGCGCGAGGCCAGACCCAGGCAGAGGCAGCAGCAGTACTGCTCCTAGCACTTGGATCCCTCGGATACACCTCGATCCGGTACGGAACCGAGGCGGCGACGATGGGCGAGCTGGAACGAGCCGGCCTGATCCGTCGCCGTCGCCGCTGGCGCGGCATAGTCGTCGTACCTCAACCTGACCGTGGCGCTGATCTGTTGTACCGGTACTACGCCCAAGCCAGAGGCCAAGCCTCGGCGACTCATGCATTCGCTATCGGGTCATCCGTGTTGGGTTTTCTGGTCATGCTCGCCGGGGGCCTTGACGCAATCTACGCCGGGAGCCTCCAGCCCCAGTCGGGGGTTGCGCTTCTGTCCGGCTTCGTCATCCAGCCGATCTCCCTGCTCTTCTTCCGCATCAACGCCGAGGCGAAGAAGAGGGCTGACGCTTACCTCGACAAGCTGCGCACCGACGTAGAGAACCGGCGCAAGCTGGCACGGCTCGAGGAGGAGATCGAGCAGATCGAGGACCCCCGACTGCGTGATGCGCTCCGCGCCACGGCTGTACTGCAGGGGATGGGGAGTGCTGAGATCGCGGAAGCGCTCTCCCGTGAAGTGTTCGCCAACAGCCTGATCCGGGAGCCTCCGGCACCTCGCGCTGAGGAACCTTCCTCTGTAACAGTCCCCGGCCAAGCGGGTTGACCGCAAAGACGACGACAGCGGCCACCACGGCCCGGCCGGCGGTCCGTCCCCGCAGCTGCCCGGGACGATGACAGCGAAGGCCGGGGCGCCCTGCTTCGGGCGCCCCGGCCTTCGGTTCACATGCGCCGGCGTTCGAAGAAGACGAGGAACGGGGTGACGAACCCGCTCGCCTCGACCGGCGTGGTGTGGCCGACGATCACCAGAAGTACGCCAGCCATCAGCGCGGCGCCGTAGACGCCAGCGCGCACCGGGCTGTCGCCCTGTCCGCCCGCGGCGGCCGAAACGGCGTTGTCCTGCTGGTCCGGGGGTTCAGCCATACTGGAAGGGCTCCTGTTCACGAGAGGGCAGGACAGTCATCGCCCGCAGCGCCTGATGAACTCTGCGGGCGACGCTCTACGACGGGGTCGGGGCTCGGCCAGGCACGGCCAGCGCCCCGACCTCAGTCGAAGCTTGAGGTGAAGGCGCCGTCCTCCTCCAACCAGATGACCTCGACCATGATCGAGCTGCACAGGTCGATGAGGTCCTGGCGGGGCTTGGACCCAGTGAGAACGGCGAGCCGCGGCGTGGGCGAGAGGAACCGACGGAAGTCGAGGAGCTGGCCGATCGCCAGCCGCACGGCCTGCCGCGTCGGGCTCGCCTTGCACTCGACCAGCACGTTGTCGGTCCGGTCGTAGAAGTCAGTGACGAACGGCCGCACCTCGCCGGGCGGCTGAATCTGGTATCGCACGACCTCGTGGCCGAGGCGCTCAAGGTGCGCGCGGTACCGGCGGGAGAGGTCGGCCTCGGAGTCCCGGTTGGCTCGGACCACTCGCTGGCTGAGCCCGCGGCTGCCGATCACCGCCCTCTCCTCCGCGATGCGGCGCTCCGGGCCCGGGATCGTGGTCACCACCGGGGTGGTGGCTACCGGGTCACCCACCGACCGAAGACGGAAGACGATCACCGTGCGGAGATCACCATCGGCATCGATGGCGTCCTCGGAGACGTAGGGCTGTTCCTGGTCGAGTTCGAACTGGCCGAGGCAGCGGTAGACCGCCCGGTCCGTCTTCTGCCACACGTACACGTCGCGGCCGGCGTCCTTGTGCGTCAGGAGTGCCTTGTTGCCCTGGGTCAGTGTTTGGTCGCCCTTCTGCCCGGCTCCGGTGTAGAGGTAGGTCCCGTCCTCGGCGAACCCGTCGGCCAGGCCGAACTTCTCGGTCGCGATCGGGTCGGAGAACAGGTGGATCATGCCCGCCTGCCCAGAGATCGAGATCCCGCTCTGGCGGTTGCCCCCGTACGCCTCATGGAGCTCGGACCGAGGCATCGCCTCGCCGGGCTCGGGCCGCTTGCTCATCCACGCCTCCTCTCGATCGTAGGTCCACTCTGCCACAGAAGCGTGACGCTAATCCAGCACGCTTTCGCCCATGGGCTAGGCCCTCTGGCAGCGCAAAATGGGTCTTACATGCATATATCGAGAGCGGTGGATCGCAACGCATGTTCGGCCGAAACCATATCGTTATCAAATTCCTCAACCAGAACCCTTGATGGTTGGTCACTCGAACATGCAATCGAATAATGGCCTTATGTCGACCACCGAACCCCCTATCCCGGCCGCCGCGGAGCAGCAGCGCGACGCCGAGGTCGCACCTGCGGCTCTGATGACCCTGCCGGGGCCCAGCCGCGACCACAGGAAGTGGCGGCTGGTCGAGATCCGGCGGCAGGGGCGCTGGCAGCCGGCCATGCTGACCGTCTGGCGGCGACCGCCGGGCAGCCCGCTGTGGGTCGTCCATGTGATGTGGAGCTCCGACCCCGACAGCGGGTGGGGGTGGTTCGTGTTCTCAGACGCGACCATCCGCCCGATCACGGACTTGGGCGAAGCCGCGCCGGCGGGCGCGCCGTTCTTCGGCCGGTGGCGCGATGCCGTAGCCGTGCCGCGCGAACTCGCGCCGCCCCCGGGTGCAGACCCGGGCGATCAGGAGCGTTGGCAGTTGGCCTGGATCAGGATCGGCGGTGCATGGCGGTCCGGGCTGGTGACTGCCGTCCGTCGGCCGGCTCCGACGATGCCGTGGATCGCGTACTGCCGATGGGGAGAGGACAAGCAGGTCGCCTGGCTGGTGCACGACGGCCAGGCGGTGCGCCCGGCCGCCGACGCCGAGAGCGCGCACGAAGGGTGAGGGTTCGCCCCGAACTTGGAGGCTGCTGGACCGCCATGGACGTGGGTGGAAAGGGGCCAGGAGGGGGCACTTCGGGGGCTCTATCCCCGCTCCGTCCCCGCTCGGGGACAAAGGGGACAAAATGAAGGCTAGGCAAGGCACCTGCGCAGACCGCGAGGAAGCGTCAAACGCAGAAAGAGCCAGGTCAGTTGGTGTCTGGCCTGGCTCTTTCGTCGGTGGGCCACCAGGGGCTCGAACCCTGAACCTACGGATTAAAAGTCCGCAGCTCTGCCAATTGAGCTAGTGGCCCGCGGCCCTGCGCCCCGGGGAGTCCCGGGTGGAGAGGGCCACGGTGATCCTACCCGGTGGGCCCCAGGGCTCCGCCAGTGGATTGGGTGGGCGCGCCGGGTGCCGGGGGTGCGCCCCGGGGCGGGGCGTAGTGGGCGGCGCGGACGCGGCGCAGCCAGGCCTCGGCGGGGCGGGGGTCGGGGGCCTCGGGCAGGACGCCGGGGCCGGCGAGGCGGTCCGCGGCCTCGGCGAGCAGCTGTTCGGCGGTGGCGGGGCGGTCGGCGATGCGTTCGCCGAGCTCGCGGACGCGCTCGGGGTCGGGCAGCCGGATCAGGTTGCGGCCGGTGCGGTGCAGCCGGACGGCCTGCTCGACCAGCCGGACGAGGTGCCGGGCGTGCTTGGCGGCCCGCCGGCGGGTGGCCGGGTCGGTGGTGTCCCGGGTCAGCAGCTTGCGGAACTGCTGGTCCGCGTACCCGAGATAGGCCCGGCGGACGGCGGGGGCGCTGAGGAAGGTCGACCGGATCCCGACCAGCTCCCGGCCGAGCGGGGTGGCGGTCTCGTACAGCTCCTCGGGCAGCCAGACGAGTTCGGAGGCGGTCGGGTTGCAGGACAGTGCCAGGCGGCACCACTTGGCGGCCTCGTGCAGGGTGACGTCCGGCTCGGTGGTGACGTGCGACTCGGCCGGGCGGTGCAGTCCGTGCAACTCCTCGGTGGGGACGGCGAACAGCCCCAGCCGGTCGACGTCGGAGCCGGCGTGGGCGAAGCCGTAGGCGGTGGAGCCGACGATGCCGGAGAGCAGCACGGTGCCGGGTGTGTCGGTCATGCGTCCTCCTCTCGATCACCGGTTCTGCCGGGTACCGCATCCTCTCCGGAACGGGCCGCGCCGGGCGAGCGATTTCCGGTCCGGGGCCCGCCCGGCCGCCGATACTGGCCCCATGGAGCACGATCCCCGTCCGGAAGCCGTCGGCGTCGAGAAGCTGCGGGCCTGGTGGTCGCACCGGCAGTGGCTGGACCGCCCGCACCCCGGGGCGTCCGCCGCCGAGGTGCTGGCCGCGACCGGCTGGGCCCGCTCGGTCGGCGGCGCGGCCCCGTACCTGGGCCTGTTCGCCCGGGCCGGGCTGGGGCGGGCGGCCGTGGACGCGGCGGTGGCCGACCTGGCGGTGCACGAGCTGCCGTCCGCCCGGGGCTGTACGTACCTGCTGCCGGCCGCCGACTTCACGCTCGGGCTGGCGGTCGGCGCGGCCGCCCCGGAGGGCGAACTGACGGCCGCGGCGAAGCACCTGGGGGTCGGCCGGGACGAGGTGGAGCAGCTCTGCCTGGCCATCGAGCGGGCGCTCGCCGACGGCGGGCCGCTGGACCCGACCACGATCCGGGAGGCGGTCGGCGACGCCGTCCGGCCGCTCGGCGAGGCGGGTCGCAAACGCGGCCTGGCCACCACCCTGCCGCTCGCCCTCGGGCTGCTGCAGTCGCGCGGCCGGATCCGCCGGGTGCCCGTCAACGGCCGCCTGGACCAACAGCGTTACGGCTACGTCGGCTGGGACCAGCCGGTCGCGGGGGACGCCGTGGACCTCGCCCGCCGCTACTTCTCCTGGGCCGGGCCGGCCACCCTCGGGCACTTCCGCTGGTTCTCCGGCTTCTCCGCGGCCACCGCCCGCCGGGCCGTCGCCGAGGCCGGCCCGGTGCCGCTCGCCCCCGGCTCGGAGCTGCTGCTGCCGCCCGAACTCGCCGAGGAGTTCGCCGGGTTCGAGCGGCCGGCCGAGCCGCACTACACCCTGCTGGCCGGCATCGACGGCATCCACCTGCTGCACCGCGACCTGTCCCGGCTGCTCGACCCCGCGGACGCCGCCCGCCCGCTGCCCGCCGGCCGGGCCGGGCGCACCTTCGGCGGCGAGGCCGACCCGCAGACCCACCTGGTGCTGGACCGCGGCCGGATCGTCGGCCTGTGGGAGTACGACACCGAGCGGGCCGAGATCGTCCACCAGTCCTTCGTCCCGCCGGACGACGCGCTGCGCGCCGCGGTGGCCCGTACCGAGGCGTTCGTCCGGGACGAGTTGGGCGACGCCCGCGGGTTCGGCCTCGACTCGCCGAGGAGCCGCGCCCCCAAGGTCGCCGCGCTGCGGGAAGCCGCCGCGCGGGGGTGGCCGGCCGGGTAGCGTACGGCCCATGTCGACCACCAGCACCGACGGAGTCCTGCTCGTCACCGGCGCCGGCCGCGGCATCGGCGCCGCCACCGCCCTGCTGGCCGCCCGCCGCGGCTACCGGGTGTGCGTCAACTACCGGACGGACGAGGCCTCGGCCGCCGCCGTGGTGGACGCCGTCCGGGCCGACGGCGGCACCGCGATCGCCGTCCGGGCGGACGTCGGCCGCAGCGCCGAGGTGGAGCGGCTGTTCGCCACCGTGGACGCCGAACTCGGCCCGCTCACCGGGCTGGTGAACAACGCGGGCACGCTGGAGCGGCAGTGCCGGCTGGAGGACATCGACGAGGAGCGGCTGAACCGGATCTGGACGGCGAACATCACCGGCCCGTTCCTGTGCGCGGCCCAGGCCGTCCGCCGGATGTCCACCCGGCACGGCGGGCGCGGCGGCGCGATCGTCAACGTCGGCTCGGCCGCCTCCCGGATCGGCTCGCCGAACGAGTACGTCGACTACGCGGCGGCCAAGGGCGCGGTGGACTCGATGACCCGCGGCCTGGCACTGGAGGTCGCGGCCGAGGGCATCCGGGTCAACTGCGTGCGCCCGGGCCTGATCCACACCGGCATCCACGCGCTCGGCGGCGAACCGGGCCGGGTCGACCGGGTCGCCCCGGGCCTGCCGATGCGGCGCGGCGGGGAGCCGGAGGAGGTCGCCGAGGCGATCCTGTTCCTGCTCTCCCCGGCCGCCTCGTACACCACGGGGGCGTTCCTGGAGGTCTCCGGCGGGCGCTGACGGCCCCGACCCGGGGGCGGGGATTCGGCGAACGGTCCTCTCCGGTTTCCTTCCCCCCGCTCCGTCCGCGCCCGTACCGTGGGGGCCATGACCGCTGCCTTCATCGACATCCCCGGTGTGCGCAACTTCCGTGACGCGGGCGGGATCGGCGCCCTGCGCCGGGGCGTCCTCTACCGCTCCGGCTCCCTCCACACGCTCACCGAGGAGGGCGCCCGGAAGCTCAAGGAGCTCGGCCTGCGGACGGTGATCGACCTGCGCAGCCCGTTCGAGCTGGAGGTCTGGCCGGACCAGCGGCACGGCCTCGACCACGAGTCCCTCAACCTGCCGACGCTGCCCGCCGACCGCGGGGACCTCACCCGGCCGTGGCCCGAGGACCAGGCCGCGCTCTACACCTTCATGCCCGAGACCGCCGGCCCCTCGCTCGCCGCCGTGATCCGCCGGCTGGCCGCCCCGGAGGCCGTCCCGGTGATCGTGCACTGCGCCGTCGGCAAGGACCGCACCGGCCTCACCGTCGCCGTCCTGCAGTCCCTGCTGGGCGCCTCGGACGCCGACATCACCGCCGACTTCCTGCGCTCCAACGCCGGCCTCGGCCTGGAGGACGGCCCCACCCCGTACGTCGACGAGACCGGCACCGAGCGGGTCTCCCGCCCGGTCGACGCCGCCCTCCTCGCCTCCTCCCTCGCCTGGATCCGCACCCACCACGGCACCGTCCCGGCCTACCTCGCCGCCCACGGCACCACCGAGGCTGAGCTCGCCGCCCTCCGGGCCAACCTCTCGGCCTGAGGGCAGCCCAGGCTCAGGACCCCCGGCCCGGGGTCAGTCCTGGCGTTCGAACCGCCACCACTGGGTCGGGGCGTCGGCGTCCTCCCACTGCTGGACGCCGGCCTCCGTGGCGGTCAGCGGCTTGCCGCTGATGAAGCTGGTGACGGTGTAGGTGCCCGGGGCGTCCACATGGGCCTCCAGCAGCCACTCCTGGGCGCCGAAGGCGTTGGCCGACCACTGCTGGATCGGGACGCCGTCGTCCGGGGAGGCACCGGTGACGTCCAGGCGCTTGCCACTGCCGGCGTTCTCGATGTGGAAGAGGGCGCCGCCCGGGTGGACGGCGGTGAGCAGCCAGAGCTGGGCGTCGGTGCCGTCGGCCGGGCCGAGGCGGATCCGGGCGCCGCTGCGCCGGGAGGCCTCGGCGACCTCCAGCAGCAGGCCGCTGCCGACGTTGCGGATCCGGTAGCGGCCGTCGGTGACCGCCCGGTCGGCCGTGCTGTCAGGAGCGCTGTCCGTCATGGCCGCAGTCTCGCACCCGCGGCTGACAGCCCGGCGTGATCCGCTTATGCTGCGGCGGATGTCCACCCAGAGCGTTCCGCCGACCCGTCAGCAGCCCACCCTCCTGGCGGCGGTGGCCGGACTGGAGGCGGTGGTCGCGGCCGGCGACGACGAGGGCTTCGGCCCGGCCCTGGGCCTGGTCGGCGGGCTGTTCGGCCCGGCCGATCAGGCCGAGCGGCGGGCGGCCGGCCCCCGGCTGGCCGCCCTGCTGCCGGACGCGCCGCCGTTCCCCCGGGCGCACCTGGCGATGGTGGTGGGCGCCTGCGTGGAGTCCGGTGCCGATCCGGTGGCCTGCGCGGGCCCGGTGCTGGCCGGTCTGCGCGGGGCGCTGACCGGTGCCCAGCGGCTGGTCGAGCACTGGGCGCGGACCGGCGGCGGGCCGCTGCCGGACCAGGAGGCCGACGATCCGGCCGAGGCCCACGCCCGGATCGAGGACCCGGAGCACCTCGACCCCTGGCACGCCCACCTGGCCGTGGTCGCCTGGTGGACGCTGCACCTGTGGCAGCAGGCCGCCCGGGCGGTGTACGCGCACCCGTCCGTCCGGACCGAGGCCCGCGCCTCGGGCGTCACCGAGGTGCTGCTGGAGCTGTTCGACCGGTACGGCGGCGAGCGCCACGACGTCAAGGGCCTCACCCACCTGGCGCTGGTGCTCGACGACGAACCGCTGCTGGTCCTCGACCGCCCCACCGGCACCGGCTACCTGCTGCGGATGAGCGGGCTGAGCGACACCTTCCAGCTGCACACCCTGCTCGCCGACGTGCTGATCGGCGGCGGCCACCTGCCCGGCCTCCCGCAGGACCCGGAGGTGGTGGCGCTGGCCCGGACGGCGGTCCTGGACGGCCGGCGGCTCACCGCCACCGGCGCCTTCAACCTGGTCGCCCCGGACGGCTCCTGGCTATGGAACGAGGGCACGCCCAGCGACGTCCCGCTGCTGGACGGGGTACGCACCCTGGTGCTGGAGCCGCTGCCGTACGCACGCAGCTGGTCGGCCGGGCGCTTCCTCCAGGAGGTCCCGGGCGACCTCCGGCTGGAGCGGGTGCTCGACCCGGCGGAGGCGGCACGACGGCTGGCCCGCACGGTGCCGGGGGCCTCCCCGGCCGCGGCCTTCGGTTGAGCCTCCCGGCCCCCGGGCCCCCGGCGGGCCGCTCAGTTCACCGGGTTAGGGTCGGAAACCGACGCACGTCCCCTACGAGCCCTACGAGCCCCACGAGTGGAGTCGACGATGGCGAAGGTCCCGAACGCGCTCGCATCCGCCGCGCCCGCCGCACTGACCGCGGCGAGCGGCCTGGTCGGCGGTTACGGCGTGGCCCGCTGGAGCGGCCGGCGCGAGCTGGGCGGCGTGGTGCTGGCGGTGGCCGGCGCCGGCGCGGCCGCGCAGTGGCGCCGCAGCTCGGGCACGGCGACCGCGGCGGCGCTCACCGGCCTGTACGTGGCGGCCTTCGGCGGTTCGCACCCGCTGGCGAAGCGGATCGGCGCCTGGCCGTCCGTGTTCGCCGTCACCGGGGTGGTCGCGGCGGCCTCGACGGCGGCGACGCTGCTCTCCGCGCGCAAGCGCTGAGCCGCACCGCGCGCGGGCGCTGAGCTGCGGACGCCGAACCGCCGGCCGGTTCAGGACGGGACGACCGCCGGGCCGAACCGCGCCTCGAAGGCCGCCCGGTTGGCCGAGACCGGCGAACGGTCCCAGACCGCGAACACCACCCGCTCGAACGCGCCCCCGTACCGGGCCAGCGCGCCCTCGAAGGCCTCGGCGACCTGGGCCGGGTCGTTGCGGAACACCCCGCAGCCCCAGGCGCCGAGCACCAGGGCGCGGACCTCGTGCCGGGCCGCCGCCGCGAGCACCCGGACGGCCCGCTCGGCGAGCACGCCCCGGACGTCCGCACCGGCCGAACGCCGTTCCAGCTGACCGGCGTTGGGGGCGGGCGAGGTCAGGAAGGTGACCGGGTACGGCCGGGCCAGCAGCCCGCCGCCGCCGTCCCGGACCACCGGCACGCCGGGCGAGACGACGACCCGGTGGCTGTACCGCAGGTCCGTCGAGGCCCGGTGCGCCTCGTAGTAGTCCGGCGCCTCCAGCAGGCAGCTGTACAGCAGCGCGCTGCGGCACAGGTCCTCCTCCTGGGCGCGGGCGCCGCGCAGGTACCCGCCGCCGGGGTTGCGCGCGGAGGCGAAGTTCAGCACCCCGACCGGCCCGGCCCCGGCCGCGACCAGCCGCCGGGCCGCCTCGACGCTGCCCTCGGCCGTGACCTCGACCGGCCCGCCCGCGGGCCCCCGCTCCCCGGCCGCCAGCAGCGCCGCCAGCCCCTCCGGGGAGTACGACACCGTGCCGGCCCGGGCGGCCGCCAACTGCTCCCCCACCTGCACGAGTTCACCCCCGGCCGTCCGGTAGCTCCCCCGCGCGGCGATCTCCTCGTTCACCCGTGCCACTTCGTGCAGTCTGCTGCTCATGTCCGTGACGCTACGGGACTACCCTCAGCGCGCGCCACAGGTTATTCTCACTTCCAGAACAACACCTCGGGGGCGAGTACCAGCGAGGTGTGGGGGGTATCGGGGGATACCCGGGGGAACACGAAGGGCCCGCTCCGGGGGACGGAGCGGGCCCTTCGTGTGTGGTTCAGTCAGCCGGCCGGCGGTCGATCACCGACCGGGCCGCACGACCTCGTCCGAGGTCAGTTCTTCCAGCGCGGCTTGCGGTCGTCGCGGTTGAAGCCGCCACCGTTGAAGCCGCCCGAGCGCTCGCGGTCGCCGAAGCCACCGGAACGGCCACCACGGTCGTCACGGTTGAAGCCACCGCGGTCGGCCTGCGGACGGCCACCGGCGCGGTGGTCGTCACGGCGCGCGAACGGACGGCTGCTGCTGCTGCCGCCGCGCTCGTCGCGGTCCCGGCCGAAGGACGGGCGGTCGCCGAAGGAGCGGGCCGGACGGTCGCCGAAGCCACCGGAGCGGCCGCCGCGGTCGTCACGGTCACGGTTGAAGCCGCCCGAGCGCTCGCGGTCACCGAAGCCACCGGAACGG